>DASQEG010000545.1:0-16809 GCA_035633775.1 Bryobacteraceae bacterium | reverse complement strand
GGTGTCTGCACCTGTTACAGTCGCACCCGACCCTCGCAAGTCCAGGGCTCCCTTTCAGTTCGCAGTGCTGGTCGCGGTGTACCTGATGGTGCTCTATCTGCTGCCTCGACCAGACGGTGTCACCCCGGCTGGGTGGCGGCTGCTCGCTCTCTTCGCCTCGGCGGTGGTCGGCCTGATCATGCAGCCCATACCGGGCGGAGCGATTGTGCTTATCGCCGTCACGCTGACTCCTCTTATTGGAGGCCTGACAATCGGCCAGGCGCTTTCAGGGTACGCGGACCCGACCGTCTGGCTGGTCATGGCCGCTTTCTTTATCTCCCGTTCTCTGATCAATACCGGCCTGGCACGTCGTATCGCTCTGTTTTTCGTCCGGAGCTTCGGCCGCAGCTCACTGGGCGTCTGCTACGCGCTCGCACTCTCGGACGCGGTGCTTGCGGCCATCATCCCCTCCAATGGCGCTCGATCGGGAGGCGTAATTCTGCCGATCGTCCGGTCCATCTCCGAGTTGTATGGCTCTCTTCCGGGAGCTACTGCGGGCATCATCGGCAACTTTCTGTTCAGCGCGGTCTACCAGAGCATTTGTGTCTCGGCCGCGATGTTCTATACCGGCCAGGCCAGCAACCCTCTCGCGGCGCGGATGGCAGCCGATGCCGGCTTTTCCGTCACCTGGACGAGCTGGCTGGTAGCAGGTATTGTGCCGGGGCTCCTGTCACTGGCGATCGTCCCGCTCGCCGTCTTTAAACTGAACCGCCCGGCCGTTCTGAAGACGCCCGAAGCTGCTGCATTCGCGCGTGACGAACTGCGCTCTATGGGACCGTTACGTCAAGGCGAATGGATTTTAGCGGCGGTGTTCGTAGCAGTCTGTGGTATGTGGGTGACCTCGGGAATCCACGGAATCGATATCACCATCACGGCGCTTGCTGGAAGCTCGGCGCTCCTGCTGACCGGGGTGCTGACCTGGGAGGACGTGAAAAACGAGCGTGCGGCGTGGGACATTTTCATCTGGTACGGAGGATTGCTGATGCTGGGTAAGGCGCTCAATGAAGCCCGTGTCACCACCGAATTCGCGCGAGCAGTCGCGGACACCTTCAGCTTTGCCGAATGGCCGTTGCTCCTCACCCTTTCTGTGCCGATTTACTTCTACGCTCACTATGGTTTCGCGAGCATTACAGCGCATATTCTCGCGATGTTTCCGCCTTTTCTCGCGGTGCTCTCCGCTCGCGAGGCGCCGATCGGGCTCACCGTGTTCGCGTTCGCATGCTTTGCGAATTTATCGGCAGGCTTGACAAACTACGGCACCACGCCATCGCCGATGTATTTTGCTCACGGCTACGTTCCGATGAAAACATGGTGGCGGATCGGATTTCTGGTTTCTTTGGTAAACTTTGCGATCTGGGGAACTGTCGGCGTTCTCTGGTGGAAAGTCATAGGGTTGTGGTAACCGCGACCACTTGACTCTGCCCGCAGTACGGATAGAATTGAGCAGCGGGGTCGCCGCGAACGGAACCAACCTGCAATGTTCAAAACAAAAAAGAGCCGTCCTGAACCTGTTTCGCCGGAACAGACTTATACCAGCAGCGATGTGTCACGTATTGCCCAGGTTAGCCTTCGACAGCTGCAGTGGTGGGATGAGCGCAAGGTGGTTTCGCCGCGTCATGAGGGGCACAAGCGTATCTACCATCCGGAAGAAGTAGTCGAGGTCACGGTTATTGCTGAGTTGCGCCGAAAGGGATTCTCGCTCCAGAAGATTCGCCGTGTGCTTCGATTCCTACAGAAGGAGATGGGCAAGCGGCTGCATGAAGTGCTCTCGGGCGACCACGAGGTGCACCTCGTAACCGATGGAAAGACCATCTACCTCGAAGATAGCAGCGAGCGGATCATTGACATCCTGAAAAACGCGAAGCAGCCGATGTTTCTGGTCTGCGTCACCGATCAGGCCCGCCGCCTCCAGAACTCGGCCCTCCGCAAACCGGCGCGCGCGGAGACGGCCTTGCCGGTGCGCCGGGCCAAGGTCGTTTAGGGCGCTAGCGAAGCTGGCCCTCTACCTCCTGCAGCCAGTCAGGACGTTTCAGCACCTCGCGCGGGCGGGGTCCGTCCGGCGGCCCGATGATGCCGTCCCGTTGCATCATGTCGAGCATACGTGCCGCACGGCCGTAGCCGAGCCGCAAGCGCCGCTGCAGGGTCGACGTTGATGCCTTGCCCATCTCCAGAACGACCTTGACCGCGTCCTGGTACATAGGATCCTCGTGCCCGTCGAACTCTTCGTTCTCATCGGGCTCTTCCCCGTCCTCAGCCGGCGGCGCCATCAGGAAGCTGGAATCGTAGTCGGGCGGAGCCTGCTGTTTCCAGAACTCGACCACCTGCTCGATCTCATTCTCACCCACATAGGATCCGTGAACCCGCGTCAACCTCGATGAACCGGGCGGCAGAAACAGCATGTCGCCCTTGCCGAGCAGGTGTTCGGCTCCCATTACGTCCAGAATGGTCCGTGAGTCAACCCGCGTTGCTACGCGGAAGCTGATACGGGCCGGGAAGTTCGCTTTGATCAATCCTGTGATGACGTCGACGCTCGGGCGCTGTGTCGCGAGCACCAGGTGCATGCCGACCGCACGTGCCATCTGCGCCAGGCGAGTTACGGATTCCTCCACCCCGGCACGCTCCAGCATCATCAGGTCGGCCAGCTCATCGATGATGATCAGGATGTACGGCAGCGGCTCCAGTGGTTCCTCCACCGGGGCGGCCGCTTCGTCGAAAAGAGTTCGGGGAGCCTGCTGCGCCTGTCTTACCTTGCGATTGAACTGATCGATGTTGCGGACGCCATGCGAAGCCAGCAGCTTGAGCCGGCGCTCCATTTCAAGCACGGCGTTCTTGAGTGCGTTCGTGGCTTTCCGCGGGTCCGTGATAACGGGCGTGAGCAGGTGCGGAATCCCTTCGTAGATACCAAGCTCCACGCGCTTGGGGTCGACCATGATCATCCGGACCTCATCGGGCGTCGCCTTGTAAAGGATCGACATGATCAGGGTGTTCAGCATCACGCTCTTGCCCGATCCTGTGGAGCCGGCGATCAGCAAGTGCGGCATGGAATCCAGCGCCGCCACTTTGATCCGGCCTGAGATATCCTTACCAAGCGAAACCGTCAACGGTGAGGAAGAGTTCCGGAACTCGTCGGATTCGAGGATCTGGCGCAGACTGATGACCTCCCGCCGGGTATTCGGTACCTCGATGCCGACTGTGGGCTTGCCCGGGATTCGCTCGATGAGAACCGACTCGGCCTGCAAACCAAGGCAGAGATCCTCAGTCAGCGTGGTGATGCGGCTGTACTTGATGCCGGCTTCGGGCTTGAACTCGAACGTAGTTACGACAGGACCCGGGTTGATCTGCACCACCGTGCCGAGGACGTTGAACTCTTCAAAACGTGCTTTGATGCGGGCTGCGGTGTCCTTTAGCTCCTGCGAATCGTACGGCGGTCTACCCTGTGCTTCCTGCAACAGCTCCGTCGCAGGAATCCTGAAGAATGACTTTGGCTTCTTTGAAGGTGCTGGCGCAGCCGCACCTGCCGCCGGAGCCGTGCTTACGGGTTGAGGGACAGGGGTGGCGACCGGAGCACCACCCGGCGGAGGCAGATACTCCTCCAGCGCGTGGATCGGGATCTCATCTTCTTCCGGTGCAGGTTCGGCCTGAGCAACAGCTTGAACCTCGGACCGGCGCAGAGCAGGCGCGGCGCCTTCCACAGACCAGGGCGGCACAGCGCCGGTGGTCCCACTTCCAACGGTGCCGGCGGGTTCCGCCGCCGGGTCTGCCTTGCGTTTGGAGTTGCGGCGCTCCTGAGCCGCCTCGCGTGCGGCCAGCTGTCTCCGATGCCTCCGTATGTCGTACCAGCTGCGCAGCCTTGCGAACAGCCGCTGGGCTGCGGCCACAGGACCGGCGAACCAGTCCGCGAGCATACGCAGGGAGAATTTCGAAACCAGGTATAGAGACAGAACGATCGCTGCCGTGGTCGCCAGCGCAGCCCCAAGCGGGTTCAGCATTCCAGTGAGCCAGTCGGCGAGAATGCGGCCGAGGAGGCCCCCGGCAGTGAACGTCCCGCCGTAGGGATGCCACTCGGGTCCCAGTGAGAACGCCATGCTTACCGAAAGCACAAGGGCAATACCGCCGCCCACTTTGATGGTCTGCGCATCCACCGGCTCTGAACGGAACCACCTCCAGGCGAGCCCGATGAGCAGTGCGGGAAGCGTGAAAGCACCCAAACCTGCGAGCTGAAGGAGGAAGTCCGCCGTGTAGGAACCTGCCGGCCCGATCAGGTTGAGCGGCCGGCCGCCACTCCGGACAGCAGTGTTAAACGACGGATCCTGCGGATAGTACGAGACGAGGGCGCAAACCAGCGCAATACCGCACGCCAGCAACACTACTCCCGTTCCCTCGTTGAGCCGCGGGTATTTGGTAGGTCCCAGTAATCGCATGTCCGCCGTTAGCGGAGAAACAGAGCCAGAGCGATCACTATTATGCCAAACACGATCCGGTAGGCGATAAAGAATCGCAGAGTGTTGCTGCGGAGGAACTTCAGAAAGAACGCAATCACCGCCAGGCCAGTGATCGCGCTCACGCCCACCCCGACCGCGAACTGCAGGCGCATGTCAGGCGGAATGCCTCCATGCCGGTACAGGTCGTAGAAAGATTTCAACGCGGCCGCCCCGATTGCCGGGGTTGAGAGGAGAAACGAAAACCTCGCGGCAGAGGGCCGATCGAGATTGCGCAGCAGGCCCGCCGTGATGGTGATCCCACTTCTCGAAGTGCCGGGTACAACGGCGAGAGCCTGGAACAGGCCAATGGTCATCGCGTCCAGAAATGTCATCGTTCCGATCGAACGGTTGCAGGAGCTCTTCTTGTCCGCGAAGTACATAAGTATGCCCACCAGCACGAGCATGCCGCCGATGACGACATGATTGGAACGGATCGTAGTCTCGACATAATCCTCGAGCGCCAGGCCTGCCACTCCGACCGGGATTGTGGCGGCAACAATCAGCCACAGCAGCGAGCCGTTCAACCGCAGATCGGGATCAGGGCTGTAACGAATGCCGAAGGCCTGCGCGATTACTTGCATCCAGTCACGGAGGAAGTAAGTGATTACGGCGAGCAGTGTCCCAAAGTGCAGGGCTATGTCAAACTCAAGTCCCTGATCCGGCCACCCGAACAGCCATGGCGCAAGTGCGAGGTGAGCCGAACTGCTCACTGGCAAAAACTCGGTCAGCGCCTGAACGAAAGCAAGAATTATCGCCTGATAAAGGGACACTGATTCTGAGGATCGCATATGAGCGATTCATCAGCCTGTTTTAGCCCTGGGGTACCGTAGAGTTACCGATGCTGACCAAGATCGTGGCTACGCTGGGTCCTGCCAGCGATTCACCTGAAACGATCCGCCGGCTGATCGAAGCGGGTGTAGATGTGTTCCGCCTCAACGCATCACATGGAACGCAGGACGAGCATGGTCAACGCATCCGCAATGTCCGTGAGATCTCAAATTCAATGGGCGTGCATATCGGCGTCCTGCTCGATCTGCAGGGGCCCAAGATCCGCCTCGGCACTTTCACCGGTGGCGGCGTCAAACTGACGGGCGGCAGCCGCTTCACATTGACTGTTGAGCCGGTTGAAGGCACGGCCGAGCGCGCCTCCACGACGTATAAGGATTTCGTTCGAGACGTAGAGCGCGGCAATCGCATTCTGCTCGCGGATGGCACCGTAGAGCTGTGTGCGCTGGAGAAGACGGCTACCGACGTAGTGACCGAAGTCGTACGTGGCGGTGAGGTATTTGATCGTCAGGGCATTAATCTTCCGGGGGTAAATGTCACCGCGTCGTCACTGAGTAAGAAAGACATTTCCGACCTCCGGTTTGGGCTCGAGGCTGGCGTTGACCTGGTAGCCCTGTCTTTCGTCCGGCGTCGCGAAGATGTCCTAAGGCTGCGTGTATACCTCGACGAAGCAGATGCACATGTGGGCGTGATCGCGAAGATCGAGAAGCCTGAGGCCCTCGACAACCTCGACGCGATCATGGACGAGAGTGATGGTGTGATGGTCGCCCGCGGCGATCTCGGTGTTGAAATGGCCCTGGAGCATGTGCCCTTCGTTCAAAAGAAGATCATCGCGCGGGCACGCAAGCGTGGGAAGTTCGTGATCACGGCTACGCAGATGCTGGAGTCCATGATCAACGCGCCCGTCCCCACACGCGCAGAGGTCAGCGATGTGGCGAATGCGATCTACGACGGCACAGACGCGGTGATGCTCTCGGCCGAAACTTCAAAGGGCAAGTTTCCGGTTGAGACAGCGAGCATGATGGCTCGCATTGCCAAGGAGTCGGAGGATACCACCAAGGATCGCGGTTTCCTCGAGATTGGCCGTCCTGAAGGTTCGACAACCTACGCCGAGACGATGGCAGAGATGGCGTATCGATGTGCCCGCATGCAGGGCGCCGTGGCAATCGTGGTATTTACCGCCAGCGGCTACAGCGCACGGCTGGTGTCCCGATACCGTCCGCCAGTGCCCGTCTACGCATTCACCCACAGCGCCCGCGTGTCATGCCAGCTCTCCATCATCTACGGCCTGAATGCAATGCTGGTGCCCAACCCTGAGCATACTGACATGATGGTGAAGGTCATTGACCACGCGTTGCTCGGTGCAGGGCTGCTGAAGAAGGGCGACCACGTCGTCTTCCTCGCCGGCCAGCCCATCGGCCACCGGGGCACGACGAACTTCATCAAGCTCCACCGCATGGGTGAACTCTGGTAAAACTCAGCGGCGCGTGCTGTTCCACCAGGCGTTAAGCAGCGTAGTGCCGACTATCATTGCACCGCCGGCAACGGCCAGAGGCGCTGGCTTCTCACCGAGGGTGAGCCATGTCCAAACCGGATTCATCGCGGGCTCGATGAGCAGCAGCGTTGCCGCTTCGAAAGCAGGCAGGCGCTGCAGTGCCCTCGTCAGGCAAACATACGCGAACCCAACCTGAAAGATACCCAGCCACAGGACAGCGAGCAGGTCGTGCATTCGGTATATGGGAAGCGGCAGGGCTGCTGGCAACGCGATCAGGAACGTCAGCCAGTTGCCCGTGATCACCATGGACATGCTCGTTCCGGCGCCATCCCCGTCACTGTCTCGCGCCATGGCACGCATACTCAGCATGACCAGGGCCCAGAGAAACCCGGATATGAGCGCGACGATGTTCCCAAGCGACGGATTGGGGGCAGTGGCGCGCGGCGCCTCGGCTGCCATGAAGAACAGGAGCATGCCGGCGGCGCATCCACCCAGAAGAAGGAAGTCCGACCGCCGAAGTCGCTCATGCAGCAGGAGCGGACTGAGCACAACGAGGTACGCGGGCGCGGTGGCCTGCAGAAAGATCGCATTGGCGGATGTCGTGAGCCGGTTTGATGCGACAAATGTAATCAGGGTGGCCGCGTAACAGAGTCCCAGCAGGATATGCCGCCGACTCCAGTGGCCGCGCGAGGCGGGGAAGAGCAGCGACAACATGATGGCGGCGATAAGCGAACGAAAGCTCGCAACCTGCCACGCGGTCAGCGAGTTTCCCTTGATCGCGGCACCACCTGTCGAGAACAGCAGTGCCGCACCGAACAGCCACAATCGACCCATGGTTCAGGGCCGGTAGTGGAACTCGCCTTGAGCTGTGATCTCAGCTGGTCCTGTCAGAAAGACGTGTGTTCCGTGCCAGTGAAGATCGAGCGGACCGGCGGGAGTAAGCACTCGCACCGGATTGTCGACCTCACCGCGAGCCAGCGCCGCCGCAGCCGCACCCGTCGAGCCGGTGCCTGAGCTCATAGTCTCTCCCGCCCCGCGTTCGAAGAACCGCACGTCGAGAGTATTGCGGTCAACGAGGCGGACAAAGGACACGTTGGTGCGGTCGGGGAAGCGCTCGTGGACTTCGAGTTCGGCCCCCGCCTTACGCCAGTCAAAGCCGAAGCCAGTTACGAAGACTGCGCATTGCGGATTACCAACGTCTAAGAGCGTGCAGTCACGCACGCCGCCGGCGACCTCGATCGCGGCTTTCAACTCTAGAATCGTGGGAACGCCCATATTCATCTCGAACAGGAACCTGTCTGCCTGCCGCTCGAGGAGGCGCAACTGCCTGGCACCCGCGCCAGTCATAATCACAACCTCACTGCCCGCGAGGCCTTCGGAGATCAGCAGCGCGGCAGCACACCGCGTCCCGTTGCCCGACATCTCCGACCGGCTCCCGTCAGAGTTGTAGAGTTCGATCGCTGGCGTTTCGCCTGGCGTCACGATCATCCAGCCGTCGGCGCCGACGCCTGTGTGGCGATCGCAAATCGCAACGGCAATCCCGTCCCGAGCCTGCTCCGGGGCATCGGCCGCGAAAGTCAGGAGAAAGTCATTGAGTGCGCCGTGCGCTTTGGTGAAGGGGATCAGCATGAGTTCGGCGATAAACCTCGATGGGATTAGCTCCTGTAATCTGCACTCTTCTGACGAGCTCGTAATGATTACGCCCGCCAGCGGCAGTTTTCATCATCGCCGAGCCAGCAGCATCAGCTGAGGTAGCGAGAACCCATTCCTCCCACAGGAACAGGTCGGGCCTTGCGGTCGCACCCGCAAAGTGTGGCCCGTTGGTATCGTTCAAGGTCTCTTTCAGCGGAATCGAAGCGGCTCGCAGGACACCCGTCATGTCGCCCCATGTGAACAGAATGCCCGTGCCGCGACGGTACTCGCGTTGCAGAAGCTCGGCGACCTCTGCAGTCCACGCGCGCCGTGCGGCGTGATTATGGTTCCCCTCTTTCCAAACGATCCAGTTGTTCGGATGCGGGTAGGCGAGCCAGGGCACGATCGAGAGAGCGATCAGTGACGCTGCCGCGAATGGAGCCACCCGCTGGGGCAGAGCCGCCACGATTCCCGCGCATCCAAGCGCGAGAAGCGGGAGAACTACGACGCCGTATCGGGCGTTGTAGTAGCTGCTCGGCCACAGGTGCGGCAGAAAGATCGGCGTGCCGCCGGAGTACATGCTCAACACGTAGAACAGCGGCAACACCAACAGCAGTGCGACCGCCATCCAGGCTCGCCTCCATAATGCTGCGAGCAGTCCGACCGCACCGGCCGTGAACAGCGTGGACCCTGCACAAACTTCGGCAGCCGAGCGATAGTAGAGCCAGGCCTTGCTCCAGTCATGATCGCCCCCGTACCGCGCACCCCCGGCATCGATGAACCTCTGATAAATTGCCCGGTGCGACCAGGGCCCACGGTAAAAGGCCAGAGCATCACCTTCGAAGACGTGATTGTGTGCCAGCCAGTATAGCGGTCCCGCACCGGCCAGCGTACAAAAGGTGACGCACGCACGCCAGCGTTGTGTGCCTCCGGAGATCAGAATGTAGAGCGCAACTAGCGGCAGTGGAAACCAGGCATCATAGCGAGTGAGTGTTCCCAGCGCCGCACATAAGCCCGCGGCAGCCGCCGCGCCGAGATGCTGCGTTCGCCCAAAGAGCAGTGTGAAGTACAGCAAAGGCAGGAATGTCGCAAACAGCACCGGCTCCGTCATCGGCGTTGACTGCAGGTACAGCAGGTTCGGATTCAACGCAAACACCGCGGCGGCACAGAGTCCGGGCGCAACGCCTCCCCACAGGAGCCGTACAGAGAGGAACAGAAATGTTCCTGCGACCGCAAAACAAAAAACGGCCGGGATGGTTCCCGCCAGACCCGTCTGCCAGAGATGATCATCACCTACGAACGGCAGCATCAGCACGTGCGGAAGAGGCAGCCATGGCGTGCCGATTTGCTCGTATCCGGGTGTACGAGAATCGATGATGCGGCGAGCGGTGTTCAGGTGCGCTTCCGCATCGCCGTAATCGAGCGTGTTCCCTCGAGCGTAGAAAAACGCAGCAGCCACCGAACCGAGCGTCAGGAGCGCAGCAAAGACCAGGAGCGGCGCTGTGCGTCCCGGCTTAAAACTCGGTGAATGCTTTGAATTCCTGGTAGCGCGCATCGATCTCGGGTCGGGTGAGCGTGCGGAACCGGTCCACGCCGAACTTCTCGCAACAGAAACTTCCCATGACCGAACCGTAGATCACCGCGCGGCGGAGTTCCTTGCGGTCGATCTTTGGATCCTTGAGATCGAAGCCGCAGGCCGCGAGCGCGCCGACGAATCCGCCGGCAAAGCAGTCGCCAGCGCCCGTTGGATCGAAGACTTCCTCGAGCAGGTAACCTGGGACCACGAAAAACATATCTTCGCGGAACAGCATGGCTCCGTACTCGCCGCGTTTAATGACGAGTGTGTTGGGGCCCATGGCGAGAATCTTCCTCGCCGCACGCTTCAGGTTCGTCTCACCGGAGAGCAGTTTGGCTTCGCTGTCGTTGATCAGCAGGAAGTCCCATTCGGAGATCGTGGCCAGCAGCTCGTCACGAAAATCGTTGATCCAGAAGTTCATCGTGTCGCCACCGACAAAACGAGGCGACTTTGTTTGCGAGCGCACGCTGCGCTGCAGGGCGGGCTGTATGTTGCCCAGCAGCAGGTACTCCGCATCGCGATAGCTCTCTGGAAGCTTCGGATTGAAGTCGGCAAACACGTTGAGGTCCGTCCGCAGGGTGGTGCGGTCATTCATGTCCGGCGAATAGACACCCTGCCAGAAAAAAGTCTTACCGCCCGGCACACGCTCAATGCCCGATGTGTCGATATTGTGTTTATTGAGCAGATCCAGATCCTGCTGCTCAAAATCATCACCCACGACAGCAACGATCTTCACAGGACTGAAAAAGCTCGCTGCAAGACCGATATAAGTGGCGGCTCCGCCGAGCATGCGGTCGACCTTGCCGTAAGGAGTCTCGACGCCGTCATAGGCGACGGACCCAACGATCACAATGGACATTTTCTCGATTGTACCGGGCAGCACCACCTGGATCCGATCAGCCATGCAGGTGCCGGAGCCGCACTAATCGACGGTAAATGCCAGAACGGTGTCGCCAACCCTCGAAGCGTCAACCTTGCCGTGACCACCGGCGGCAATCACGATGTACCGCTTGCCTTTCCAGACATACGTTCCTGGTATCGAGTTGCCCGTGAACGGGAGGTCGGTCTCCCAAAGCTTGCGGCCGTCAGCAGCAGCGAACGCCCTCAGCTTCGTCTCGAACAGAGTTCCGCTGTAAAAGACAACGCCGTTCACCGCCAGCGGCCCGCCCAGCCCGGGCGGCATCGGAACTTCCCACCGAAGCTTACCCGTCGACGCATCGATGGCGACGAGAGCACCCCAGGGCTCCTGATTACAGGGGCGGCCGTCAGGATCCAGAAAGGTCTTGCGCGACATCCCGTATGGCGTGCCCCGCTGCCGGGCATATTCCCGTCCCCACCGCTCCCCTGTCTCGCCGTGATCTTTCGAATCAAAGGTGCTGCGTGCGATCAGGCGCACAGCAGTCGGGACGCGGTTTGCAGCCACGATTACTTGTCCACGCTCGGCGTCCCAGGCGCCGCTGCCCCAGTTGGCTCCACCGACGTTTCCGGGGAACAGAAGCGAGCCCGAGAGCGACGGTGGCGTGAAGAGGCCTTCATACCGGAGCTTTCGAAACTCGTCGGCGCACCACCCTGGGCGTGGGACGAACTTCTGCGATGTGAATACGCCATCGCGCAGCGGGAAGGGCTGCGTCGTCGATGCAGATTCACCCTCAACGTCGGATTTCGGCACTGGGCGTTCTTCGACCGGGAGCAGCGGTTTGCCCGTGAGACGGTCGAGCAGGAAGTAGTGCCCGATCTTAGTCAGGACGCCGACCGCGGGTCTGCCAGCGACATCGATTAGCTCAGGTCGCGCAGCCACATCGTAGTCCCACAGGTCATGGTGGACCACCTGAAAGGACCAGACGAACTCACCATTCGAACCTTTCAGAGCCACGACTGAGTTGGCGTGTCGATTGTCACCCGGGCGTAGTCCGCCGTAAAAGTCAGGCGACGCGCTGCCGGTAGGGATGAACACGAGGTCGCGCTGCTCGTCCGCTGATATGAAGGACCAGGCGTTGGCCGCACCCGTCTGGCCGTTTGGCGTAGGGTCCCAGGTCCACTTCAGTTTTCCGGTTTTTGCATCGAACGCCCGCACGGTGCCGCGCTCCATCTCTGCACGGCCGTTGTCGCCGATCGACGAGCCAACGACGACGGTGTTGCCGATGACTGCAGGCGGTGAAGTGACCTGGTAGTTTCCGTCAGTGCCCACAGCGTCTCCGAGCTTGACCTGCCACGAGAGCTTCCCCGTTTCTGCGTCGAGCGAGATGAGGCGGGCGTCGATCGTGCCGAAGAATACTCGACCACCTTTCACAGCCACTCCCCGTGCTGTCACTTCCGAGTAGTTGCGATCCTTCGCAACGATCGGGTCATAGCGCCAGATTTCCGCTCCGGTTTCAGGGTTCAGCGCAAGTACCTGATTGAAAGGCGTGATCACGAAGAGGCGGCCGTCACTCAGTACAGGCGTCGCCTGGAACGCGGCTTTCGACGCAGCCGATGAGTTTGGAGCTACCGCTTTGGTATGCGCAGTCCACGCTAACCGGAGCTTGTGCGCCGTTTCTGGCGTAATCTCCGCTACAGCGAGTGCGAGCACCATTGAGATCAGCATTGTTTTCGATCCTACTCGCCCCGTCCTTATTTGGCCGTGGGACGCCCCGGCACCGAGCCCTACTGGGACACACCGCCGTTTGCGCGGCTGTTCCCTCCCGCAGCACGTGGCGGCCGGCAGGCATACCGAGTCAGGTACATGCACCACCGGCGCTCTTCGCCCTGTGCGTCGAAGACCGTTGCCCACCACTGGCGAAGTTTGACCGTCTTCGCCTCGGCCTTTCCGTTCAGAGCCTTCACGACATCCCCGTTGTCGGCCACCATGCTTGCGGTGACGACGAGGTCATTAATGTCACCCAGAAACGTCTGCACGCCCCGAAGTTTCTCGATCCGCGCACCCAGGCCGGGACCATACGCGTCGCGGAAGGTCTCCAGTGTATAGCGAAAACGCTTCGTTGCAAGCCGGAACTGGTGCATCTCATCCCACGAAGTGCCAGGTGCCAGCGCAACGCGACCGGCGGCAAAGTACTCCGCCGCCAGCTTCCGGAGCTTGCCTTGCAAGTTGTCCCGAACCGAATCCTTTCTCTTCCAGAGCTTCGGCTTTTTCATCGCTTAAGTCCCAGCACGGAGCGCCACTCCCGGTCCATGCCTGGGCGCACCGCCGTCTGCAGCAGAGTCGCGAACTGCTGTCTCGCAGCTGCCCGATCCACGGTCAAAGCTTCTGTGGTTCCGCGCGCCTTGCGCACCAGTCCTATGGCAATGTCGTAGTTCCGAACGTTACCCGCCGCAGTCATGATTTCCTTCAGCTCCGTTCGCACCCGACGCAGGCCCTTTTTGCGCAGGAACTGCCGAAACAGACGGAGTGCCTGCTGGAACCGGCGAATAGCGACCCGCATCTTGTGGATTGCCTCGGGATCCGGCGACTCAGCGGCCGCGCTTATTGCCGCTGCGGCGTCGTCCAGCAGGTCTGCCGTTTTCGCAAGGCCGTATGCCTCCATCGAGCCGAAGCCATCGCAGGGAGATGTGCTCAAGCAGCCACCATTGCCCGATCCACAGACATAGGTACACCGTAAACTTGTCTAAAAACATCCGCGGCACGTTCTGCGGCCCACAATTCCAGATCGACATCTTCTGAGCTGTACACCGTCAGCGCCGCGCTTGAGCCGGTGATGCGGCACTCTACTCGCTCCACCTTCTGCGCCTTGCCCGAGTTCAGTGCAATCGCGAGACGAAGCAGTGGCATCAGCATCAGGATGATTCTTCGCGTTTCAGCGTCAAGAGCGCGAAACGGCTCATGTCGCGGCTGCGGTGTGCTTTTTCGATGGTAACGGCAAAGCATTGAGATGATCTGACGCTCACGGTCCGTGAACCCGGGCAGGTCGGAGTTCAGGACGAGATACGCCGAGTGCTTGTGGTGACCGGTATCGCTGACGAAGTGGCCCACATCATGGAGCCACGCTGCTGTCTGCAGCAGCTGGCCGGCCTGGGGCGAGAGGCGATGCAGCGGCTGAAGCGCGTCGAAAAGCTGTCCGGCAAGCTCCGCAACCTGACGGGTGTACACAAGATTTACGTTGTATTTCGCCGTCATCGTTTCGACAACACGCATCTGGGTTCGTGTCAGGCGGCCCGCTTCACGCCCGATCCCGCGTGTCGCAAGGTCGACGATGATCCCTTCCCGGACACCCGCGGCACAGTAGTACATGGCATCGAGTTGAAGTGCCTCGAGCACGCGTGCGAACACTGCACAACCGCTGACGATGATCTCTGCGCGGCGCGGGCCAATGCCGGTCATCTTCCGGCGTTCCGCCAGGGGCCGTGATGCCAGCTCTGTATAGAGCTTCCGCACCTGTGACACGCCGACGCGCATACGATCGATCCTGTCGCGCTCGGAGCGAGGTACCTTCTGCACAGCGGAGACCAAAGCCGCCGCCGTCGCGGCCGTTGCGACCATGCGATCGAAGCGGCCGCTCTTCAGCAGCGCGAGTGCCGGTTCGAACTTCTCGTCTATGAAGTTCTCCATCCGGTGCAGGTCCAGAGCGGAAGGGGGATCTCGCCGCAGAAACATTTCCGCCAGACGGACCGCGCCGAGCGGCCGCGACAAGCCGCTGCGCATCTCGCCATCGGCCAGAACGATAAACTCCGCGCTGCCTCCGCCCACGTCCACGATCAGTACCTGGCCCTCCAGGTCTGGCCAGCGGCTGGCAACGCCAAGGGAGATGAGCCGAGCCTCCTCCTGGCCGGAGATGATCTCGACTGCTGTACCCAATGCCTCGGAAGCTCGGGCAAGGAACTCGGCCTGGTTGCTCGCATCGCGGACTGCACTTGTGGCAACCGCACGGACGGCGAGTACATCGGCCTTCTGATAGCTCGCGGCCATTCGCCGGAGTACTGCGCAGACGTTCTCCGCGGCGGCGTCACTGATGCGTCCGCTTGAAAATACGCTTGTTCCGAGCCGGGTCACCTCGCGGTCCTGAACGAGGGTCTGCAGGTTGTTACCCGGAAGAACGCTCGCTGCGAGCATTCTGACAGAATTGCTGCCGATGTCCACAGCTGCGTAACGCGCCATAACCGTATCTTAAGTGCAACGCCCGAAAGCCTGCCTGAACCTCCTACAGGAGAAATCCCGAACACTGCCCTCGTCGGCGAGACGACGATCTCCGAAATTCCGCTATTGGCTTCCTGTTGGTGGGCCGATGAGTGGGTTGGTGGTAGATATGTCAGTCACGGTCATAGCTTACGAAGAACAGCCGGTTACGGCAATGGGACTGCAGCTCGCGCTTCGAGAGGCTGCCGACGTTGAGTTGACTGGCTTGTTCAGCCAGTTTGAATCCGCTATCGCAACGGCGCGTGTTCAGGTGCCAAACGTTCTCCTCCTTGGTCAGCCGCCGGCCGCTCGTTCGATGCAGCCGATACTCCGTCGTTTGTCCAGCGAGGCTCTGCGCAGCGCAATCATCGCGTGGGCGACCGAGCTAAGCGATGTGGAGTGCGTCCGAACGCTGCAGGCAGGGGCTCGCGGAGTAATTACACGCTCGCACTCAGTTGCCGATCTGCACAACTGCATCCTGACCGTCGGTCGGGGAGACGTGTGGATTCCCTCGTCTACTGATGCACAGGAGCACGACGTCATGCGTTTGACCCTCTCAGCGCGCGAGTTGCAGGTAGCCGAACTGGTCGCCCGCGGGTTGAAGAACCGCGACATTGCAGCAAGCCTGAGCATCACTCCTGGGACCGTTAAGGTTCACCTGAGCCACATCTTCGAAAAAACGGGACTGAGGGACCGGTTTCAGCTTGCGTTGCGCGCGCGAGAGCTGTTTCACCGCAGCTGGTAGAGCTCTTTTCACAAATCAGGCGCCAACGTTTTACACTCCTGTGGCGGTACGGTTGTAGAAAGCCTCGTATCCTCAATGAAGATGAATGTTCGGGGACCAGTTCTGCTCGCAGCGGCAGCGTCCATCATCGCGGCAGCTCCGCAGCAGCACAACCGGGCGCAAGAGCCGCGATATGTGGGCAGTGCAGCGTGTTCTCAGTGTCATCCGCTCACGAGGACGTTCTTCCGCAATCCGCATAACGTGCTCATGTCGGAGAAGAAGCCGGAGCGCACCGGGTGCGAGAGTTGCCACGGCCCTGCATCAGGTCATGTGGAGTACCAGCGGTCGGTTCTCGCCGGCAAACCGGGGGATTCGAATCTGAACACCATCTTCGGTTTTTCCGAAACGAAAACGGCTGAAGCAATGGACCGGTGCCTCGAGTGCCACAGCCAGCAATTGTCGCGATCGCAGATCAGGCGCTCCGAACATACTCTGGCCGGAATTCGGTGCAACAGCTGCCACTCGATTCACGCATCCGCCACCCCAAAGTATCTTCTCCCCCGGACCCAGGCGCAGCTTTGTTACAACTGCCATCCTGGAGTGCGCGCCCAGTTCAATATGCCATTCAAGCACCGGGTGAACGAGGGTTTCATGACCTGCACGGATTGTCACAATCCGCACGGTGCGATGGCCCCCGTAAGCCGGATGGGAGTCCGACCTCGAATGGTGGAGAGCACCGCAAGCGGCGAGCAGCCATGCCTTCGGTGCCACGTCGACCTGCGTGGGCCATTCCTGTTCGAACATGCCGCTGTACGGGTGGACGGCTGCGAGAGCTGCCACGGGCCTGCGTCCGGCCACGTCGAGTACCAGCGTTCGGTCCTTGCAGGAAAACCCGGTGACTCGAATCTGAATATCATCTTCGGCTTTTCCGAGATGAAGCCGGCTGAAGCTATGGACCGGTGCCTCGCG
>DASQEG010000544.1:0-2665 GCA_035633775.1 Bryobacteraceae bacterium | reverse complement strand
CGGACATGAGCAGACTGATGCTTCGTCAACCTAAGGTGTAGGCTACAGGATGATCTACTCACACTCAATCGCGTAGTGAAGAATCCGTAGTAAATGAACCTTCGTACCATCTAGTACTGTTTCCTGAGGAACAGGTCATGTAAAGGAATTGCCACCAGATTGGACCTGAGCGTGACTGTGGTGGGGACGCATCGGAAAAAGCTCATGCACGAGCTGAATCTACACAGCACGGCTGAGACAAACCATCACAGCTTAGGCGCGGCGGAGAACAAGAACGAGGCGCCACAGGTTCGCAGGCGTCCTGCGGCGCCTCGCCGGCCCCGGGGGTGTCAACGAGCAACGGTCGCGCCCCACTCAGGATCAGGGACCTCGACGCGCCTCTCGTCCCGACCGTGAGTCGGGTAAGGCCGGCTCAAACGTTGCGCTGGTAAAGCACGCGACCGCCCCCTTGTGGCAGCCTCTGCTGCAAGGTAGACATGTCGGAATAGAACGTGTGCTGCTGGTTGTACACGCCTTGCGGCCGCTCACCGATGATGACCTTGCGCACCTGCAGATCGTCGGGTGCGTTGATCACCACCTGGTCAGAGACGCGACCGTAATTGCCTTTCATATCGCCAGTCTTCTTCAGCTCGGAAATGACCCACAACTCGTTTCCGGCCGCGCGCACCTCGCGGATCTGCAGGTCGTAACCAGAGTTCGGCACCTCGAGCTCAACAGCGATCGTGCGTTCCTCGCGGTCGCCGCTGCCAGGCCCTTTGATGTCGATGTACGGAACCTGTACCTCCACTTGCTCGCGCCTCCACTCCAGCTTCGGAACGGTAACAGTCTTCGTTGTAGTACCCACGTCCACATCTGCCCACTTGACGTCGTACTTGGGCCACCGACCCGCATCAACGTCCACGTCCACGTCGGGCGCTTTCGCCGACTGTGTCTTCTCCATCGAACAAGCCGTGCTGAACAGCCCCGCCGAAAGCACCGCTATCGCGAGCGGCAGCCATTTCTTTTTTGTCTCGAGTTGCATGATCGCTCCTTTACTTTCTGAGCTCCAGCACCGACACACCGGCTCAGAAGCGGTTCATCCCTATCGTGGGCCGAAACAGCACGCCTCCGGTATCCCTGATACGCACGAGGGTCGGCAGCGTGCATCGAGGAGCCTTAATCGGAACGTGTGGCCGCAAGGCCCGGTGCCAGGCAGTCCGTTCGACTTAGTGCGTCAATGCCGTGCATGTCCGAGTTGGCCATAGGATTTTGGTCCAGTGCAGCGCGAACCAACTGCAGGCGCTGCCAGCGGCGGTACGCGGCGGAGACAGCGGCGAGCAGGCGATCGCAATCGGATTGAACGGGGATAGCTTCAACGAAGCCCGCTTGCAGAGCTTCAGCCCAGAGTGCAGGATCGGAATGCGCGAGCAAAAGGATCAGGCTCGGCCGGTGCGCCATCTCCCTTAATCGGGCAACGAAAACGTGCCAGTCGGTTTCCCAGGTCAGCAGCACGACCGGGAGTTGCTCGGTCCTGATCCTGTTGAGGGCGCGCTCGGCGGACGCTTCGTGATCCAGCACGACGTTGGCGTTCGACAGCACTGACGCTAAAGAAGTATGGAAGGAGCCCAACGGACTGACGAACATTGCGGTGATGTAATGATGCTGTTGCTGACTCATGACTCTCCCACGGCAACCGGCAGACCCGGCGCGAAGCACCTGAGCGAAGCTGTCGAAGCGCTGGAACGGATACGCATTCGTCCGACCTGAGTCCTCTCTGGCTCAGAATAGGGCAGTACCGGGGCGGACCCTATCCCGTCGAAAGAGTAAGGCTGTCGAAGAACGACAGGATCTACCAGGAACGGATCTTCTTGCCTGCGGCGTAGAGCACGATCTCAGCCGTACTGTGCAGATCCAGCTGTGCATGACGTTGTTCCGATGCGTCTCCACCCTTCTCACCCGTAAGAGAGCGAGTGATATAGGTTTCAGGCGAATGCAGCTGAGGATGATGACATTCGTCCTGATTGCAATCGCACAAGTTGAGCCGTCGCGTCCAGGCCGTTGAGGCTCCGGCACGGTGATATCGGTCACGTAGCCATGTTCTTCAACTCGCGTCCTGCAATCCATCGTGTCTTTGCCGTAACGGCATACCGACTTCCACTTGCTTTCGCGCACTGACGTCGGAAGGACCGCCAGAGCGCGGCAAAGTCCGCTGCGACAGTCTACTGGAAGAACAGGACCGCAGACGGAAAAACACCCGAGCCGGCCAACATCGGGTCCGCTGACAGCGTCTCCGAGGCAGGCAAGCGGACTTAGTGCCCAAGCGTAAGGAGATGACCGATGAAACAGACTGGTTTCCACTGTGCGCCAACCACGGTTCTGATCATCGCGACCACGTAGTGTGCAGTCGGGAGCCCACGGCAGGCTTCCCGTCCAGCACGAGAGCGCCAGAACTTGAACAGTCGATGGAGAACGCATGTGACGGTTCGCCACCGCAGCAAAGATCCGTACCGCCGGACTAGTCTGCCTGCGGTTCGTGTCGTCCCGAGCACACGTGTAGAGATGGAGGACTTTATGCAACTACGAACTCTCGCTGCAGTTTCCTTGTGCGCCCTGTTGGGTGCATCGGATGCCGCTGCTGATCAATGGAACAAGCGAACCAGACTCGACCTGGATGAAACCGTTCAGG
>DASQEG010000543.1:0-3104 GCA_035633775.1 Bryobacteraceae bacterium | reverse complement strand
AGTTCACGACCTCGGGTCCGAGCGTCCGGTCGAGCTTCCGGGCGATGTCGCTGCTCGGGCAGCCCACATGAACTACCGTGTTCGGCCGCTCGCCCATGCGAATCAGATATTCGGCCGAACGCCGTGTGCTCGGTGCGTGGTAGTGCGCGAGCTTGGTGATGGCGTGCCGGGCACTCTCGTCGATGGACCCGGAGACCTCGCCGCCCTGAACATGGAAGATACAGATGTTCATGTAGGCCGCACAGATAGCAGCTGCCAGCGCCTCGTACCGGTCTCCGATGATCAGCACGATATCGGGCTTGAGGCTCTGAAACACGCCTGCGAACTCAACCACGCCGAACCCGACGGACTTGGCCATGGTGGTCGGAACCGACCCTTCGAGCTCGATGAAGATTTCGGCATCGACCTCAAAGCCGTCCTCGTGCAACACGCGCACAGGATAGTCAAACCGCTCGAGCACCATCGTCCCGGTTGCGACGATCTGGAGTTGCAGGTCCGGATGGGCATCGATTGCCTTCATCACGGGCTTGAGCCGTCCATAGTTGGCGCGGTCGACGAGCACCACGCAAATCTTACGAGGCTTTCGGGTTGTCAATGTCATCCTCCGTCAGAATGTCGTCGGCCACAACGTTGCGCTTAAGGCGGCAACCGATCACGTCATACAGGCGGTTGGCCGGGATTCCGAAGCCGGGTTTCTTCAGGGCGAGGTCGCCCGGGCTCAGTTGCTGGCCCGCGGCCATTGCACGGGCCGCCACGACGCTCTTCCCAAAGATCCGACGCTGCTCGGCAAGCTCGGCCGCCATGGCGTCTTTGTCCACACTTGCCGCGAGCGCCTGCTCGATGAAGCGCACGCCCTTAACGAGCGCGGAAAGTTCGTCGATGGTGACAGAGGCCACAGTATCGGGCCCGTAACACTCGCGTGAAAAGACGATGTGCAGTTCGAGCATTGCCGCGCCGAGGGAAACGGCTGCGAGTCCGGCGAAGATGGTCCCGGAGTGGTCCGACAGGCCGACGGGGCAGTTGTACCGCTCGCGCAACTCGGCAAGCACGTTAAGTCCAAGGCGTGCCGGGGGACACGGGTAGGCCGTCGTGCATTGAAAGACTCCGGCCTGTGCGCCGGCGCGGCGTACCGCACCGACGGCCGCGTCGAGATCAGTCCACCCGGCCATCCCGCTAGAGAGCAGCACCGGCCGTCCCGTTCGGGCCATACGCTCGATCATGGGGATGTTCGTGATCTCGCCCGCCCCCACCTTCCAGCCAGCCACTTCCAGCCGCTCCAGCAGATCCACCGCTTCCATCGAGAAGGGCGAGGACAGGAAAATCAGCCCACGCTGGCGTGCGTGGTCTGCAAGGCCCGCCCACTGGGTTTCGGTGAACTCCATGCGCTTCCAGTAGTCGTAGCGGCTCGCATCCTGCGGACTGAACCGAACGCGCCACGGTTCACCGGGCGTGCTCTCGGCATGCGCAATATGCGTCTGAAACTTGACCGCGTCGGCACCCGCACGCGCCGCCGCGTCGATGTAGGCGTGAGCCGTCCCAAGGCTTCCGTCATGAGCCTGCGCGACCTCGGCGATGATGAGGCAGCGCCGGCGCGCGGGATCAAACAACGTCTGCAAAGGTCTTCTCCATTCGGCGGAAGCAGTAGGCACCGCTGATCAGAATCACCAGCGAGGCGACGGCGCTTGCAGCAACGATTGGCCCCGGAGGCGCGGTTCCAAGAAGCGCCCAGCGGAATCCGGTGACCACACCAGCCATGGGATTGATGCCGTAGACGGTGCGCCACGGCTCCGACAGCATGTTGCTCGAGTAAGCAACCGGAGTCGCAAACATCCAGAACTGTGTCAGGAACGGCACCACATAACGGAAGTCGCGGAACTGAACGTTGAGGGCTGAGATCCATAATCCGACACCGAGCGACGTCATCAGCGCAAGCAGCAGGAACGCCGGGAGCCAGATGATGTTCGCTGTGGGCGTGACACGGTACAGGCCCATCATCACGAGCAGCACGGCAAACGCGATGGCAAAGTCCACCGCGCCTGAGAGGATGGTCGAGATTGGGATGGCAAGCCGGGGGAAGTACACCTTCCGGATCAGGTTCGCGCTCTCGACAAGGCTGTTCGAAGCGTGGTTAAGCCCGTGTGCGAAGAACATCCACGGCACCAGCGCCGCAAACACAAAGATCGGGTACGGAACACCGTCCGACGGCATCTTTCCGAGCCGGCCGAAAAATAAGCTGAACACCAGCATTGTGAAAACAGGCTGGATCACTGCCCAGGCGGCACCAAGAGCGGTTTGCTTGTAGCGAACCTTGATGTCGCGCCAGGTGAAGAAGAACAGCAGTTCCCGGTACTGGTAGAGCTCCTTAAGCTTGAGCGAGACCCAGCCGCGGGATCGCTCCAGCCGGATGTGCGGACGTACGACAGCGGTGGACATGTTATGCGTTCTTTAACCCTTGCGAGCGTCCTGATCGTCGTAGTAGTAAAACCCGTTGTAATGATTGCGGCTCTTCGACGATTTCGGGCTCCAGTCATTAAGAACGGTCCCGAGAATGGGTGTTCCGTCCTCGATCAGCCGTTCGACGGCGGCGCGCGCGACGCTCTTGGTCGTGTGATTGGACCGGAGCACCAGCACAGCTGCGTCGGCCTTACGCGCAAGAATCCGCGCATCCGGAACCGTCATCATGGGCGGCGTGTCGATCAGCACCATGTCATACTCCTGGCGAAGCCGGTCAAACAGCTTATCCATCCAAGTCGAGTAAAGGACCTTGGGAATGCTGATCGCGCCGGGACCGCTCGGCAGAAGCCTCAAACCATAGATCGACGTCTCTTTCGAGAGACTGGCAATCGGCAGCGTCTCCAGTGCCTTGGGCTGGCTGATGAGGTCGCTCAGGCCATACGCGTTTGTTACCCCAAAGACCGTGTGCAGACGCGGCTGACGGAGGTCAGCGTCAATGAGGAGCACCTTGCGGTCGATCTCGGCGAGTGCGACAGCCAGGTTCGAGATCACCGTTGTTTTGCCTTCCTGCGGATGCGGGCTGGTGAAAATGATGACCTTCGATTTGTTCTCGGGAGAAAGCAGTGATGTCAGGACCCCCCGGAAAGACT
>DASQEG010000542.1:0-6272 GCA_035633775.1 Bryobacteraceae bacterium | reverse complement strand
CCTTCCGTATGAATCGACGACGTTTCCTTATCAGCGCGACCGCTGCTTCACAGTCCTGGGCGGCTGCCAATGACCGCGTGCGGCTTGCGATCGTTGGTGTAGGTTCTCGCGGCTCCGCGCATATCCGCGAAATCCTGCCCGGCAGCAACGTTGAAATCGCCGCTCTGGTCGACCCGGACGGGCGACGGACCGAAGCTGCAGCGTCCACCATACTTCAGAAGACGGGCAAGAGCCCTCGCCTGGAGTCCGATATGCGCCGCATTTTCGACGACAAGAGCATCGACGCGGTCACGATTGCGACAACCAATCACTGGCACGCGCTGACGGCGATCTGGGCCATGCAGGCCGGCAAGCACGTCTACGTCGAGAAGCCCGTCTCACATAATGTTTTCGAAGGTATCAAGCTGGTGGAAGCGGCGCGCAAGTACAAACGCATCGCGGCGGGCGGCACACAGCGGCGCTGGTGGGGACGCTTCCGAAAGGCGGTGGAGCTGATCCACGCTGGCGCGATTGGCGATGTGTACCAGGGGAACTTCTTCTTCCCCGGAAGCCGCGATTCCATCGGCTTCAAGGAAACGAAGGAGCCGCCAGGCTGGCTGAACTGGGATTTGTGGCTTGGGCCCGCACCGCAGCAGCCCTTTCACGAGAATCTGGTCCACTACAACTGGCACTGGTTCTGGGACTTCGGCAACGGTGAACTCGGCAACAACGGTATTCACCTCATCGATATTGTTCGGTGGGGCATGCAGAAGAAAATGCCGGTGCGCGTCCATTCCACCGGCGGGCGCTTCGGATATAAGGATCAGGGCCAGACACCGAACACACAGAACGTTACGTGGGTTTACGAGGACGGATCCACCATCGTCGGTCAGTTGCGAGGCCTGTATACAGCCGAAACTATGTCCTGGGACTTCTTCGGCACTAAAGGGCATATGCACATCAGTGCAAACGGCCGATTTCGTATTCGAATGGGCCGCAACAAGGAACTGGAGCCCGAGCCGGAGTATCCGGCCAACATCGATCATTTCGCCAACTTTGCGGACGCGATTCGAGCGAACGACCCGAAGCTGCTGCATGCGGAGATCGAAGAGACAGCGCTCTCAACGGCTCTTTGCCACCTCGGCAACATCGCCTATCGCACCGGACGAGATCTCCGGTTCGATCCCGCGGCAATGAAGTTCACCGAAGACGCTGAGGCAAACAAGCTGCTCCGGCGCGACTACCGGTCTCCGTACGTGGTGCCCGAGAAGGTTTAGGGCGAGAGTGGTACGTCGGGAGTTCCTGGCTGGTCTGGCTGGCGCACGACTGCTGCGACCCGAGGAATTGCCGGCGAGCTTCTCCGACTACACGCCGGAATTTCAGATTGAGGCACAGGATGCAAATCCGCGAGTGCGCTGTTACGACCTTCGGCGGCTCACCGGCGTTCAGCCGGAGACGGGTGAATTCTTTATCTTCCATCAGGCGCGAACCGTAGCTCCTGTCGACCTCGCGTTGTGGCGCCTCGGGATCAGCGGCTGTGTCGCAAGGCCGATGACGCTCACCATGTCCGACCTGCTCCGGCGGCGTGCGGTCGATACAGCGACGGTGTTTGAATGCTCCGGAAATTCCGGGCACGCCCAACTAATGAATGGCCTGGTGGGACAAGCGACCTGGAGCGGCCCCGCGCTGGCGCCGGTTCTTCGCGAGTGCGGAGTCCTGCCCGAAGCTCGTGAAGTAGTGTTCTTTGGGATGGACGGGGGGACAGAGCGGAAGTGGGCGGCACGCGAACAGGACATGTTCGCGCCGCACGGCCGCAGCATCTTTATCCAGGACGCCATGAAAGGAAGCGTGATGCTCGCAACGCGGATGAACGGAGCTCCGTTGCCCCCGGACCATGGGTTTCCACTGCGTGCGATCGTGCCCGGATGGTACGGCATGACGAACGTGAAGTGGCTGAATAGGATCCTTGTGCTGGATCGAAGGTACGAGGGCCGGCACATGGCTCGGAATTACCACTCGATACGAAGCAGCGACTCGTTGACGGTGGAAAGCTCCATCTCACGTATGCGTCTGAAATCAGTGGTGACACGGGTCGTGCGGCAGGGGCCAACGATGGTTGTGCATGGAGCAGCGTGGACAGGTGGACCAGCGGTGACGAAGGTCGAGGTTCGAGTCAACGACCTTGAGTGGGAGGAGGCGACCGTACACTCCGGACCGAACGCGTCGAGTTGGAAGCTTTGGAATGTGGAGTTGCCGAACATCGGTCGCGGAACCCATCGCGTTGTGTCCCGCGCTACCGACCGTGCAGGTGCGGTACAGCCCGACCCCGCCGAGTGGCGTAAGACCTTCGCAAGCTCACGCGAGGATCATTCGCAATGGACGCGAACCGTCGTGCTTGCATAGTCGCGATCCTGCTGGCAGGCCTTGCTCACGGGCAGCAAAGCGCCGCAGAGCATTTCGCTCGAGGCCTGCGCTGGTTGCACAGCTTCGAATACGACGACGCACGCGAAGAATTCATCAAGTCGCGCGAGGCAGATCCGGCCTTCGTGATGGCGTATTGGGGCGAAGCTCTCTCCCACACCGAGTTCCTGTGGCAATCGCAGGACCTTACTGCCGGCAGGGCAGCGCTCGCGCGCCTGGGGTCTACACCCACTGAGCGGTTGCGTCGCGCGCGTACGGAACGAGAACGCTCGTATCTGAAAGCAGTCGAAGCTCTATACGGAGCAGCGGAGTACGCCTCACGCACATACGCTTTCGCCGAAGCGATGCGCCAGCTGTCCACTGCCTACCCGGACGACCTTGATGCGTCTGCCTTGTATGCGCTTTCCATTCTGGGGACCGCGCACCGCGGGCGGGATTACGCTACTTATATGCGAGCAGCTGCTGTCGCCGAAGACGTATATGCGCGCGACCCGAACCATCCCGGTGCACTCCATTATCTGATCCACTGCTACGACGACCCGGTGCACGCTCCACTGGGTTTGCGGGCGGCAAGGCGGTACGCCTCTGTTGCTCCGGACGCGGCGCACGCCCTGCACATGCCTTCTCACATCTTTGTGGCGCTCGGCATGTGGGATGATGTCGTTGCTTCCAACGAAGCATCCTGGAACGCTTCCGTTCGGCGGGCCGACACGAAAAAGCTGGGCATTGAAGAACGCAGCTATCACGCCTTCTACTGGCTTGAGTACGCACTTCTTCAGCAGGGGCGTTACCGCGAGGCGGCCAGTCTGCTCGCACTGATGCAGAAGGACGCTGAGGGCAGCGACTCCGCGTACCTGCGCTATCACCTCGCGCTAATGGCGAGCGCTTATGTCGCCGAGACCGGCGACGGAACAAGACTGCCGGTGGCACTGCGGATTGACGACATCGATGCCCATGCTGCGGCAGCATTTCTGTTCGCTCGCGGTTACCAGGCATGGCGAAACGGCGATGGGGCGACGGCTCGGAGGATGATTCAAGCAATTCGAAGTACTCGCAAACAGGCCTCATCGCAACACGAGCACGCCAGCCTTGACACTGAAGCGGCTCTCGAAATCATGGCTCTGCAACTTGAGGGTCTGATTTCGCGGAATGTTGCGGCCCTTCGGCGTGCCGCAAGTCTCGAGGCCAGTATGCCGTTCGAATTCGGGCCGCCGATGCCTCCCAAACCGGCTGCCGAACTGCTCGGCGAGGTGCTTCTCAGGGAAGGCAGATTTGAAGAAGCTCGGAACGAGTTCGGAAAGGCACTCAGCCGTTCTCCCGGCAGGCCGTTAGCGCTTCGAGGTTTGGCGTTGGCCACCGCGAAAGTCGGCCATTCTCAACAGGCGGACGCCATCAACGCTGAACTCCGGCACATCCGTCGCAAGGCGGATGTGCCGTGGAAAGAGTAAGGCTCAAAAGCTCAGGCGCAGGCCAAGGCTGAACTGACGCTCTTCAGATGCGGTCGTGATCTCGCCGAAGCCATTCAGGTTTCGGATGGAGCCATCCGGGAAGTACTGCACATTCGCAACATTGCTTCCCGGATTGCCGAACTTCGGAGTGTTCGTCACGTTAAACGCCTCAGCCCGAAATTGGAGATTGACACGTTCAGACAGTGCGAAGTTACGGAACGCACTAAGGTCCCAATTCACTCGCCCGGGTCCGTACAGGCTGTTGAATCCGGCCGTTCCAAATCGAGCCTCGTTCACCGGAGCGAAAGCCGTCGGGTCGAAGTAAGGCTGACCGGGTCCGGCGCCGCCGAGGATCTCAACTTCCGGCTTCACCTGATCTGCGCGTTGCGTATTGCCCGGTGCGTTCAGCGAGGTTCCCGACGCAAGCACTGAAAACGGCCGGCCGCTCTGCAGCGCGAGGATGCTGTTGAACTGCCAGCCTCCCGCAACGGCGTTCACCATTGCGTTGTCTCCTCCCCACCGCTTGCCACGCCCAAACGGCAGCTCGAAGATATTTGTGATCTGCAGGTTGTGCCGCCGGTCAAAGCCGCTGACCGAGCGGTTCAGATGATAGTACTCAGGGATGTTAATCAGCAGTTCCGCGTCACTGACATCGGAGCCTGAGGTCGTGATGGACTTGGCCAGTGTGTACGCCACATTCAACGAATATCCGCCCCAGAAGCGTCGCCGCAACTGAGCCTGTAATGAGTCATAGTGACTGTTGCCGATCGCATCGGCGACCCGTGTGTTCGCCGTACGACCGAAGCGCTGGAAGAGCTGGCGCCCTGCGGTACCGCCGCCTACGGGTGCCCAGTTCAGCTGGCGATAGCCCAACTGCCGGGTTTGACGTGTCGCTACGTACGCGGCTTCAGCCACGAAGCCGGCCCCGATGTTGCGCTCCAGCGTGAAGTTCCAGCTCTGCAGATATCCGCGAGGGAAATCAAGCGGCACCGTCTGCGTGGACACGTTCCCAGGCACCGGTATGATCCCGTTGCCAACTGACGGAGCAGAGATGGGAAGGATGCCCTGCGCAAGTGTGGATGCGGGCTGCATATTGTTCGGCTGCTCCATCACAAGCTCACCGAGTACCGGGTGATTTGTCCGGAGCGGGCGCGCGAGTGAGAACGGATCGATGCTGATGCCGTAGCCGGCGCGGATGACGGTGTTGTCCGTGGCCCGATACGCGATGCCAAACCGCGGCGCAAACAGCTTCTTGCTGACTTTCACACCCAGGTCTTTCGGTACGTCGCCGATACCACCGATGAACATCTGGTTGGTATCCGGGTCGTAGCGTTCGAAACCTCGATCTGCCCGCATGGGCATCGGGAAGTACTCCCAGCGCGTTCCGTAGTTCAACGTAAGCTTCCGCGTGATCTGCCAGCGATCGCGGACGTAGAGGCTGTACCTCCAGGTGCGCGTTGTGAATGGGAACTCGTTCAGTTGGTTCTTCCCGGCCTGGATCGGCAGGCCGAGCAGAAACGACGACATGCCCGCAACCTGATTGGTGGTTGGAGCCACCGTGCTGCACCCGCCTCTGGGATTTGCGGCCAAACACAGAGCCGTTGGTCCTGTACCAAAGTTAAAGCGGCCTCGAGCGCCCATAGAAGCGCCGCCCTGAAACTCCGGCTGAATATGGTTCATCTGTTCCGCATTGACATCAACGCCCCATCGGAATTCATGGCTTCCGTGCGTCCTGGTAAAGTTCGCACGCATGTTGAATTGGTCGTCGTCCCGGAAGTATGGCGTCCAGGGCTCTTCGGTTCCAATCGCAGCATAGCCGCTGATTGAAAACAGTGGCCAGCCGCTCTGAAAATCCTCCGGGCCATTGGTGCCCGGGATTCCCAGTTCCAGGCCATAGTTCGTCCCCAGGCCCGGCGGGCGAACGTTCGTGTTCTGGCGATTGAAACCAAAGAAAGCATCCATCAGCATGGTGGGCGTGAAGATCCTGTTCATGCCGAAGCTCAAGCGTGTATTGCGTCCATGCGACATGCCGGCGTTTCCACCTCCCACACGCGCACCGTCGATGTCATCGCCGAAGGCAGTGGGATTGTTGATGTCGAAGTCGAACAGACTAACGCTACCGAACACGTTCAGATTCTCGGTGGTGTACCAGTTGGCTTTCGAATCCAACGCCCAATTGTTTGCTGCAAACGGAACCGAGGCGAAGTAGTTGTTGATCTCGGACGTCGTATTCAGATTCGGCAGAGGAATTCGGCCAAGCAAATTACGCGCGATCGGGTTCATGCGATCGGCCGGGATCCGATTGCCGGGAAAAGACGTGCGCCCCACACCGTTCTCATCACCGGTCTGCGGATCGTAGACCGGTGTCTCCACACCCGAGAAGTCGCCTGCACGTGCGGCTGCAGTAGGTACGGACAGGATCGC
>DASQEG010000541.1:0-1629 GCA_035633775.1 Bryobacteraceae bacterium | reverse complement strand
AGGCGTATGACAAGCATTACGGCGCGTATTGCCGAATCTTCGATCGCTGCGGCCTTAGATACGCTGCGGTAGAGGCACACTCCGGCTCGATGGGAGGAAGTCAGAGCCATGAGTTTATGGTTGCTTCCGAGGCCGGTGAGGACTGGGTGGTCAGCTGCAGGTCAGCCGGATATGCGGCAAATCTCGAGAAGGCGGTTTCGAGGCCTGTGCCTCCCGTGCAGCCCGATCCCGAAGGAGACCTGCAGCCCGAGGAGTTCCACACTCCCAACATCAAAACGATCGCAGAGGTAGCCGCGTTCACGGGCCTGCCTGAGACATCGCAGATCAAGAGTCTGGTAATGGTTGCCGATGACAAGCCCTGCCTCGCCCTGCTGCGCGGTGATCACAGCCTCAGTGAAACGAAGTTCGCGGCCGCAGTCGGAGCGACGGGCGAGCCACGTCCCGCGCACCCTGAAGAGATTCGATCCTGGTTCGGAGCCAGTCCCGGTTCCCTTGGCCCGATCGGGGTCACGCAGCTGCCGGTCGTTGCCGACATAGCACTTCAGGGTCGCCGCAACATGATCTGTGGCGCAAACCGGGACGACTACCACCTGCGCAACGTCACTCCCGGCGAGGATTTTCAACCGCGGTTCGCGGACATTCGGCAGGTGGCGGCCGGTGATACGCACGTCGAGACCGGCGAGCCGCTGCAGATTGAAAAGTCGGTTGAAATTGGGCACATCTTCAAGCTCGGGTACAAGTATTCGGAATCCATGGGCTTGCGCGTCACCAGCGAGAACGGAGAAGAAGTGACGCCGATCATGGGGTCCTACGGGATCGGCGTGGAGCGAATTCTCTGCGCAGCCATAGAACTGTACAACGACAAGGATGGAATGGCGATGCCTCCGTCAATCGCTCCGTTCGAAGTTGTCGTCACCCCGGTCAACATGGGCGACTCCGCGCAGCGCGCGGCTGCGGAGAAGTTGGTTGCGGAGTGCCGCGGCGCTGGTCTCGACGTGCTCTTCGACGATCGTGACGAACGGCCGGGAGTAAAGTTCAAGGACGCTGACCTCATCGGACTGCCTTGGCGAATTACGGTCGGCAAGAAGCTTGCCCAGGGCCTGGTCGAGGTCGTGGAAAGGCGTACGAAACAGGCGGCCGATGTGCCCGTCGATGAGGCGGTTGCATGGGTTCGTTCCCGGATCTATGCCTGACTGGAAGGCGGTGCGTCAGGAGTTCCCTGCCCTCGAGAACTGGACCTACCTCAACACCGCCACGTACGGCCAGACGCCCCGATGTGCCGTGGCAGCGGCTACCGGGCATTTTGAGAGACGCAACCGGGAAGCGTGCAGTGACTTCCTTTCCTGGTTCGACGATATGGATCAGGTGCGCGCCGACGTTGGCCGTCTTATCAATGCTCAGGCTTCAGACATTGCGTTTGCGCCGAATGCAGCAACAGCACTCAGCTGGCTGCTTGGCGGTTTGGATTGGCAGCCGGGCGACCGTGTTGTGACCCTCAGGGGCGAGTTCCCGAACAACATCTACGCACCCGCGAGCCTGCACGCACGCGACGTCGAGTTCATCGAGGCGGACTGGAACGAGTTGCGTGGAGCGGTAGAAGGCGGCCGCACGAGGCTCGTCCTCGCAAGC
>DASQEG010000540.1:0-4022 GCA_035633775.1 Bryobacteraceae bacterium | reverse complement strand
CCGAGCACAAGGTCGTCTTCAACTTCGAATCGGGCAAGCCCGTGACGATCGATAACGCGCAGTCATTCACAACTCTGCATCCGCGCTGCGGGACCAGCTTCCTCCTTGTTGTGATGGTCGTTTCGATGATCGTCTACACGTTCCTGCCGTTCTCCACGTTTGCAACGAAGTTTGCAGCACGTGTTGTGCTCATCCCTGTGATCGCCGGCATCAGCTATGAGCTGATCCGTTTTGCCGCTCGCCGCCAGGGCAGCATGCTGGCACTGCTTACCGCTCCCGGCCTGTGGCTGCAGAAAATTACCACTCAGCCGCCCACCAATCAGCAGACCGCTGTCGCAATCCATGCGCTCGAAGGAGCCATGCGTCTCGAAGAGAAGCAGGGCGGACGTCTGGTCATCGCCTGAGCCATGCAATACCTGCAGAAACTGGACGGCATCGAAACGCGGTTCGAGGAACTCACGCGCCTCATGGCCGATCCGGAGACCCTCAGCGATCCGGAGACGTACCGCAAGACGGCGCGTCAGCAGAGTGAACTCGAAGAGGTCGTCGGCAGGTACCGTGACTGGAAACGGCTGACCGGGGAGCTTGAAGGAGCGCGTTCGATGCTGGCCGAAGCCGATTCGGAACTGGCCGAGATGGCACGGGAGGACGTCGAACGCCTGGAGCCCCAAATCGAAGCTCTCGAGAAGGAACTGCGCGTCCTGCTGTTGCCGCGCGATCCCAACGACGAAAAGAACGTCATTCTTGAGATCCGCAAGGGCACGGGAGGCGACGAAGCATCGCTGTTCGCAGGCGACCTGTTTCGCATGTACGGCCGGTTCGCGGAGTCGCGTGGCTGGAAGATGGAAGTCGTCTCGGCGAGCGAGTCCGAAGTCGGCGGTCTGAACGAAGTGATCGCTACGGTGGCAGGCCGCAAGGTGTACAGCATGCTCAAGTACGAGAGCGGCGTGCATCGTGTGCAGCGAGTGCCTACAACCGAACAGCAGGGCAGAATTCACACGTCGACTGTTACCGTCGCCGTGCTGCCCGAAGCTGACGATATCGACATTAAGATCGACCCGAAGGACTTGCGGGTGGACACGTTCTGTTCCTCTGGGCCGGGCGGTCAGTCAGTCAACACGACGTACTCGGCTGTGCGGATCACGCATTTGCCGACAGGTCTGGTCGTGTCATGTCAGGACGAGAAGTCGCAGATCAAAAATCGCGCCAAGGCCGAACGGGTCCTGCGTGCGCGCCTCTACGAAATCGAACTCGACAAGCAGCGCGCTGAGCAGAGTGCCGATCGGAAGAGCATGGTCGGCTCCGGCGAGCGCAGCGAGAAGATTCGCACGTACAATTTCAAGGAAAATCGCGTCACCGATCATCGTATCGGGCTAACCCTGTATCAGCTCGACATGATCCTTGAAGGTGCGCTCGACCCGGTTCTGGATGCCGTGACCACGTTCTTTCAGGCAGAGAAGCTGGAGCAGGAGACGGCCGGCACCACTCACTAGCGCGCAGGAGCTGGCGGCATGACACTGCGCACGGCGCTTGATCAGGGTACGGATATCCTTAACGCCGGCTCGGTCCCGGTCCCCAGACTGACAGCCGAAGTGCTGCTCGCGCACGCTCTTCAGCGCGACCGCGTCTACCTCTACACACATTCGAAAGACGAGCTGACCGAGCTTGGCTGGATTCACTTCGGTCGTTACCTTCACCAGCGGCTCAAAGGCGTCCCCACGCAGTACATCACCGGGCGGCAGGAGTTCTACGGGCGCGAGTTCCGGGTCAGCCGCCACGTTCTGATTCCACGTCCGGAAACGGAAGGGCTCGTCGGCGAAGCGCTCGCCGTCATCTTCCCCGGAGCCAGGATTCTGGATGTTGGAACGGGTTCCGGAGCCATCGCCGTGACGCTCGCGCTCGAGTCGCCCCAGTCGCGCGTGTTCGCAACGGATTTGTCCGCCGATGCTCTGTCCGTTGCTCGTTCGAACGGTGAGAGGCTCGGCGCCAGTGTGGCGTTCGTACAGTGCGATCTCCTTGAAGCATTTGGAGCCGGCAGCATCGACGTGGTCGTCTCGAATCCGCCGTACGTGGGAACCAGCGAAGCCGCAGGCTTGCAACGAGAAGTCCTGGAGCACGAGCCGCATCTAGCGTTGTTTGCGGGCGAGGATGGGACTGAGGCTTATCGCCGCATCGTTGCGCGAGCAGAGCAGACCCTCAGGCCAGGCGGTCACCTGCTGCTCGAACTTGGGTGGCGTTCACTCGACCGGGTGCGCGACCTTCTCGGGCGCTCGTGGTCCGATGTTGCGGCCGTGCCGGACCTCGCCGGGATCGCTCGAGTCCTGCGAGCAAGGTATGCGCCATGAGGTTGATCTTTCATGTGGACATGGACGCATTCTTCGTGTCCGTTGAGGAACTGTTCGATCCGTCATTGAAAGGCAAGCCGGTCGTCGTAGGCGGAAACCGTGGCGACCGCGGCGTCGTGTCGGCGGCGTCGTATGCAGCGCGGCGGTTTGGTGTTCACTCCGCTATGCCGCTGCGTACTGCCGCGCGGCTGTGTCCGCAGGCTATATTTGTGCCCGGCAATCTGCATCGTTATCGCGAGTATTCCGGAAAGGTTCGTGAGGCACTCGAGAGGTTCTCGCCCAAGGTAGAGATGGCCTCTGTCGATGAGGCTTATCTCGATATGACGGGTACGGCGCGGCTACTCGGCCCCCCGTTGAAAGCGGCCGAGGCACTGCACGATGAGGTGAAGCGTCGAACAGGGCTGAACTGTTCGCTTGGTTGCGGCACGTCGAGGCTGATTGCGAAGATCGCCTCCGATGCAGCCAAACCAAACGGCATCCTCTGGATTCCGGCGGGCTCCGAGGCAGGGTTTCTGGCACCACTGCCGGTACGCAAAATTCCGGGTGTGGGTGCCAGGACGGAGGAGCACCTTCATCAGCTCGGCATTCGCCGGATCGGTGACCTGACGAAAGTGGAGACGGACTTCCTGGCGCAATCTATGGGCAAGTGGGGGCTGGCGCTGGCGGGCAAAGCTCAGGGGCAGGATGCCGGGGGCTACTTCGATAACGATGTGGCAGAGGATACCGACCCGAAGTCCATCAGCCATGAGCAGACCTTCGGGACAGACAGCACCGATCCGGATCTTCTGGAATCTACCCTGGCCCGGCTGTCGCAGATGGTCGGGCGCCGCCTGCGCGAGCACGAGCTTCACGCGCGTACGATCAGCCTGAAGCTGCGCTACTCCGACTTCATAACAATCACGCGTGCCCACACGTTCGAGGAACCCACGCAGCTCGACATCGAGTTGATCGAGCACAGCCGTTTACTGTTCCGCCGCAACTGGAATGGTGAGGCGGTGCGGCTGCTCGGTGTAGCAACGACCTCACTGAGCCACCAGACGTCGCAGCTGTCATTACTGGAACCTGAAAAGAGTCGAAAGTGGCGCACGGCGCTGGGCGCCATGGATCGGCTGCGCGACCGTTTCGGCGAAAAGTCCGTGTCAGTGGCGTCCGGGATGAACGGCGTTTATGAGGAGAAGGTGCAGGACAGCCCCGCGAAACGCAAAGCGCGCGATTAGCGCCGGGCCGAGTTATCCATGATCGCCGAACACCTCTCTGCTCGGACCTCCGCCTCGCCAGACGCACTCTGAAGAGTTTGTGTTGCATCGTGAGGAGCGGCCGACCAGCCACGCTCCCGTCTGAACTGGTACAAACTCAACTGAATGTGCTCTTCAGGGACACCAGGGGGATTCATTCCGAAGAGGTAACCAAAACCTTCACCGGGACAGCCTGCGTAGGGCGACTCCCGCCAGCGCGCAGGTGACGAGGACGAAGGTGGACGGTTCCGGAACCGCAGTGAACTCGACATTGAACGCGAGTTCGCCAATCGCCAGGCCGTTGTATTGCGCATTCGCTTGCGGACCGGTCATGTCGATCCGGATGTAGCGTGTCATCGCGTCCGTGAGGTCCACCACCTCGGCATCGTAGCTCGCGAAGAGAGGGTTGTTCGCCGGCCTTTGGATTCCAAGCAACGTGGTA
>DASQEG010000539.1:0-1924 GCA_035633775.1 Bryobacteraceae bacterium | reverse complement strand
CGCGTACCAGAAGCTCGTCGCGGAACTGGAAGGCAAGCCCGAGGAACGCATCCTGACGTACCTGATGCTTCGGTCATTGAAGCAGGCGAGGTACAGCGAGGAGAACAAGGGACACTATGCCCTCGCTGCGTCCGTGTACACGCACTTCACCTCGCCAATCCGCCGCTACCCCGATCTGATGGTGCACCGGATCCTGGCCAACTGGCTTGACGGCAAAGACCCGCAGTGGAGCGAAGAGCGTCTGCGGGGAATCGCCGCCGACTGCTCTGCAACAGAACGTCGCGCGGACGACGCCGAGCGCGAGCTCGTCGAGTGGAAGAAGGCGCGGTTCATGGAGGACCGTGTGGGCGAGGAGTTCAACTCACTCGTGATCAGTACCACACGGTTCGGCATGTTTGTCGAGCTGGAGGAGATCTTCATCGAGGGGCTCGTGCCCATCGACACCCTGCCCGGCGATACCTACACTTTCAACGAAAACACCCGCAAGATCATCGGGCACCGGTCGCGACGCGAGTTCTCAATCGGCGACAGGCTGCAGGTAGTACTCGATCGCGTCGACACCATGGAACGCAAATTGCAGTTCTCGGTCATTGACGCTGCCCAGGAGACACGCCGTCGGCGGAAACAGAGATCCTGATCCTGCATCTCATTACGGGGAGGGCGCGGCATGAGGTGGACACCTGGCGGGGTAAGTGACAACATCGAAGACCAGCGGAGCGGGGGCGGTGGCGGCTTTGGATTCGGCGGAGGCGGTGCGCGTGTCGGCCTCGGTGGCCTTTTCATCGCAGCGATTCTCAGCCTGATCTTCGGGCGTGACTTCATTTCGCCGCTGCTGACCGGAGGCGGTGCAGGTCCTGCTCCGTCGCGTCAGGTGAGCGAGGAGCGGAACCGGGCAGAAGAACCGGCCGTCCAGTTTGTTTCCTTCGTTCTCGACGACGCACAGCGAACCTGGACGGGCATCATGGGTCCCCAGTATCAGGCGGCAAGACTCGTGCTGTTCCGTGATGCGGTGCAGTCCGCGTGCGGAGCCGCAGGCGCCGAGACAGGGCCGTTCTACTGCCCGGGCGACCAGAAGCTCTACCTCGACCTCTCGTTCTTCGATGAACTTGACCGGCGGTTCGGTGCCCCCGGAGACTTCGCTCAGGCTTACGTTATTGCCCACGAGATTGGGCACCACGTGCAGACCCTGATGGGTATCTCGCGGAAGGTAAGGCAGGCGCAGTCGCAAAACCCGGGCGCTGCGAACGATCTATCGGTCCGCATGGAACTGCAGGCCGACTGCTTCGCGGGCGTATGGGGCAACAGCGCCAATCAGCGCGGCCATCTGGAAGCCGGCGACGCTGAGGAAGGTCTTGCGGCTGCGGCCGCCGTCGGTGACGACCGCATCCAGAAGCGAGCTCGCGGCTCCGTAAATCCTGAGTCGTTCACTCACGGCAGCGCCGATCAGCGCATGAGGTGGTTCCGTCGGGGCTTCGACTCCGGGGACATCAGGCAGTGCGATACGTTCAGCGGCCGGTAGTTCCAGGCCGCTCGGTCCGCGGTTTCGTGCCGACACGCCGGTACTGCTGATCGATTTCAACGAAGCTCGAACCCTTGTTCTTTAGCGCGCGTACCTCTTCCGCTGCCTGTCCGTGATACTCCGCAAGGAACTGAACATTGGCTTCGGTGACGAAGTCCTCACCTGCGAGCTGCACCTTGTTCTGTGAAGCGATTTCGGCCCACGACCGGCCGGCCTTGCGCGCATCCATGAGTTGATTCGGTGAGGCGCTGGACTTCCGCGCAATCGTCAGCAGGGCAGGGATCTCCTCGTCAGGAATGCCCTTTGCGACGATCGCGTCAATGGCGCGACGACTTTGCCGAAAGTAGTCCGACATCGAATCGTAGAAATCGACGACGGGCTGCTTGACGTTGGTGCCCACGTCGG
>DASQEG010000538.1:0-2512 GCA_035633775.1 Bryobacteraceae bacterium | reverse complement strand
TCACCTACCACCCCGGCATTGACATGTTGCCCACCTGGTCGACGATGGGCGATATGGTCCACTTCACGTCGAACGTAAGCGTACGGCCATCCCCTGTCAGGGGCGGGCTGCAGCCCAGCGTGCGGGCGTGAGGCGCGCGGCTTCGGAAGTGGTCCGAGTTGCCATGCCGGGCAACACGTTGAGCATGTAGTTCTTGACGGGAATGCGCAGCCGTCTGCAGGATTCGACGACCGACAGAATCGCCGCGACCTTCGGTCCGGCTTTTAGACTGCCGACATGCAGCCAGTTTTTGCGACCGAGTGCTACCGGACGCATGGAGTTCTCCGCCAGATTGTTCGATAGCTCAACGTGGCCGTGATCGAAGCAACGCCTGAGCTTCGGCCACATATTAAGGGTGTAAGCTACCGCGTGTCCGAGAGCGCTCTTCGGCAGCACCGTCTTTGAAAGTGTGCGGCATTCGCGATGGACTTCATCGACCCACTCCATCGCATGCTGCCGCCGAAATGCGTGACGCTCGTTCGCACTGAGCTCCTGCTCGCGCGCATGGCGGTCGACCAGAAACACGGCATCCATACGCGTGACCATCTTCACGGCTTCGGCGTCCTGCGGATTGAGCTTCACCGCATCGACAAACTTCCGACGCGCGTGCGCCCAGCAGCCCACATGGACAAGCTTCGGCCCTCCCACGCGATCGCAGGCCGCGTAGCCGTCGGTCTGCAGAATGCCTTCCCATCCGTCGAGAAACTTCACCGGACCTTCACGGCCACGTCCGAGTTGGAAGTCGAACACAGTTGCTCCACCCGGCCGGCCGTATTGCCAAAGGTATGCCTGATGATCTGCACCCCGCTTGTCATGCATCTGCACAGGAACTATCGTTTCGTCGGCCTGCAGATACCCGGCCCCGAGCAGTTCCTGACGCATCCCTTTGACCACGGGCTGCAGCAGTTCTCCAACTCGCATCACCCAGCCGTCCAGCGTCGCCCGGCTGATCGCCAGACCCGCTTCGCGCTCCAGCATCGTCGCCTGACGAAACAACGGTAAGTGGTCGCAATACTTCGCAACCACGGTTTCAACCACCACACGGTCGCTCGCCAGACCCTTCTCGACAACGCGGGGTGCAGCCTCGGGCATGATTACCGTTCCACCGTTGCAACCGCGGCAGGCCCGCTTCTCACGCCGCACAACGCGAACAAAGTAACGCGCCGGTTCCACATCGAGCACTTCACTTTCGTCGTAGCCGATCACCGTCGTGTCTGCTCCGCAGTACCGGCAATTGCGTTCGGTACATGCAATCATGTCCTCGATGCGTGGCAGGCTCTCCGGCAGATGCTGACGGCCCGGATGCGGTTTGCGCTCACGCAACTCACCATCGCCGACAGGCTCGCGCCGCGATTCGGCTTCCACTTCCTCGCTGCTGACGCCCGGCTCATCCTCGAGCAGTTCCAGTTGCAGATCAGTGAGCGTTTCGCTCGGCGGACCATACTTGCTGATGCGCTCCCGGCGCAGTTCTGCCTGCAGTGCCTCAATCTTCAGACGAGCCCACTGGAGCTCTCGTCGCAGCAGCGCGTTTTCCAGCTGAAGATCGGAAGCGTTCACGGCGAAGCTCGATTATAAGCAGGAATCGCTGTGATTACCAGGCCCTGAAGCAACAGTTCTTCGGGAAAATGTCTTCATGCAGCCGGCTCACGCCGGAACCAGTCACGCCGCGGCCTGGCCTCTGTCAGATCGAGTCCGCTGAGCAGCATCGTCAGTTCCTCCGGCCGCATTCTGATGCTGGCGCCGTCAGCTGATCCGGGCCACCGAAAGCGGCCCTTTTCCAGTCGCTTGGCGCAGACCCAAAGCCCGGTGCCGTCCCACAGCAGAGCCTTGATCCGGCTGCGGCTCCGGTTTGTAAACAGGAACAGATGCCCGCTCAGAGGATCGTGCCCAAGCGCATCGCGCACCAGACCGTACAGCCCTTCGAAGCCTTTCCGCATATCTACAGGTTCCACGCCGAGGTAGATCCTCGTGGCATGCCCGAGCCCGAACACCGCTATGCTGCCTCAATCACACGAATGAGCCTGATCAGTTCCGCTTCATCGAACTGCCCACCTATCTCAACACGTCGGCCGCGGGCCAGCACCAGCGCGAAGCCGGACTGCAGTTTCGGTGCTTTCTCTACCTGTACCCGTACCAGCCCGCTGGTTTTCTGTCGCCGGCAGTAGTTGCTCAGCGTGCTCAACGCAATGCCCGAGCGTCGGCTGTACTCGACTCGCGTCAACCCGCTTGCCCGGTACTCCTCTACTACTCTGCTGATTTCTTCCCTGTTTCGACGGACTCGCATCCCGTCATCTCAGCAGCCGCTCAGCCACAGATCAACAGGGGATCGTCGTACGCATACGATCAAATTAGCTCCGGAAGTCTTTTTTGGACAGCAGGGCCGATGACAGGAGGAGCTATCGCGACGATTGATCACTCTGATATGCGCGAGTCGAAAGCGCATGGACATGATTCGTCGGGAGCTGCCTCGGAC
>DASQEG010000537.1:0-3725 GCA_035633775.1 Bryobacteraceae bacterium | reverse complement strand
AGCGGGAATTTAGGCAGCGGCTTGCCGGCACTCGCCAGCGCCATTAACTCCTCTGTCGTGTGACCCGAGCCCTCCAGGAGTTTGTCCAGGGATGCGGGATTCAGCGACAGACTGATCTGCAGCTTTGCGCCTTCCTGCATGGAACGGTCCGCCAGGCCCATCGAGGGCATCACACGCGCCAGCTTCGACCGTTCCCACGGCACGTCCATGAACCTTGGGTTCGCTACGCCGATTGCTCCGGCTACACCAGCATTTGTGAGGTAGGGCGCAGCCGCACGCCCCGTCCGATAGTGAGAGACAAGCGGACCGGGAAGGCTCGCTGGCGTTCCGTTGATGGCCACGATGATCTTGCCTTTAAGGTCCAGCCCCTCAAAGTCGCTGTACTTGTGTTCCGGGACTACCAGGCCATAGCCAACAAAGTACAGCGGTGCTTCGAACTCCGGGGAAGGTGGATTTCCACGCAGCCCGATTACTGCGTCATCGCCGATGGCGAGGGGTTGCGCCACCCCGTCGCGTACCAGCGAGAGAGAGGATTTGGGTTCATCGATAACCCTGGATTCAAATCGAACCGTCTGGAACGGTCCGGAGTCGCCTGCAGGCTTCAGGCCTACGCGTTCAAACTCTTGCGCCACATACTCGGCCGCTTTCCGATAGCCGGGACTACCCGTATTCCGACCCTCGAGCTGGTCGCTGGCCAGGTACTCCACATGGGACCACCACCGCTTCCCCTCCGACGCAAGGTCGGCCGTTAGAACGAGAGCGGATCCCAGAAGCAGTAAAATCAGGGCGTTTCGCTTCACACTCTGAGCATAGCGGGCGATCCAGCCGGGGCGTCGCGAGCGACCTGCTCACCTGAACGGGCGAGCCCCCACTTGCAATCCGAGCGGCGTACAATGTTTGCTGTATAGAACGCATCTGCGACCATTGCTGATTCATGAATGACGACATCCAGAATGCGGGCGAGGCGACTCCATTGGACCAGAGCTGGGCTGTGCGGGAGATCCCTGCTGACACTCCCGGAGCCAACGCCCGATTACACGCCTGGTCGACCCTGAAGGAGTTGCGACACGAGGCGCTTCTCAACGTGCACGATTGCGGTACGAGGATCAGCAACGGTGACCGCGTTATCTTCTGCGTTCACGAGCCAACGGACGAGAACCTTGCAGGTGCGCTGGCAGATGGACCTTTGCAGACCGACGCCGTAGTCGAAATCACCACTGCCATTCGCGGCGCGCTCGACTATCTGCATGATCATGGGTTGTCGTGCTCCGGTATCGACGCCTCAGAAGTTCATGCTTCAGGCAACCGCACAAAGCTGTTTCCAGAACGACTTCGCAGCCGGGCAACGGAGGCCGACCGAGCCGAGGACCTGCGTTCGCTCGGTATGCTCATCACGCGCGCCGCTGGTGCGGCGGATCCCGGAGCCATTTCCGATCTGAAACTCCGGCGAATGGCCGAAGCGGTGATAAGTGAAGCTTCGCGAACTCCCACTCCCGCTCCCGCTTCGCCACCCTCGCATGTCAGTGAGGCTCCGACGCCTGTGCACCGTCGGCCGGTGATGCTGCTCGGAGCGTTGAGTCTGGTTGCGATCGTTGTTGCTTTCCTCATCTTCCGGGGACAGAATCGCGAGGAACAGCCCGCAAGAGCAACGGCTCCGGTCGTCGACGAGCGGCCGAACGCGGAGGCGCCCAAGCGGCAACCCGCGTCCGCGAACGTGAGGTCTGCTCCGGTCAGTCCGCAAGCGAAACCAGCGCAGGTGCCGCCGAAAACGAGTAATGAGGAGCGCCCCCGCACGGACGCGCAGGGAAGCTGGACAGTGATCGCAGCCACGTACAGGAATTTTGACGCCGCGCAGAAGCGTGCGAGCAGGCTGAAGACAGCGTACAAGGATTGCGCCTGCTCGGTGTATCCGGATAAAGGCCAGGGCTCAAACTACTACGTAATTGTCAGCTCAAACCTGTCCCGGGCTGCTGCGGACCAGTTGCGCACGAGGGCCGTCCGCGCCGGTCTGCCACGCGACAGCTACGTCACGAGGCTCGCGAACCGGGCGGCAGACCCGCGGTGAAGCCGTCCCGCGAGCCTGACGCTCCGTACACTGTCTGTCCAGTATTCCCGTGCCTTTGCCTGACCTGCGTGACTTGCGGACACCGCATCGACTTCGCGAATCAGAACGTCACCTTAAGTGCAAGCTGAATCTGCCGGGGTCCGTTTGCCTGGCTCGTCACCCGTCCGAAGTTGATGTCGCCCACCGTTGTGTTCGGGTCGCCAAAGATCGGGTGATTGAATGCGTTGAAGGCTTCCGCTCGGAACTGCACTCGACCTCGTTCCCTGATGTTGAAATTCTTGAAAACGGAGAAGTCGAAGTTCTCCACACGGTCGCCGCGCACGTTTGGATGCACCCTTCCCATGTTGCCGAAGGTATACGGTTGAGGCAGAACGAACGCCGTTGTATCGAACCATCGCGAGAGCGAACGTTCGCTCCCCAGCTCACCGCTGCGCCCGACGTTGTCGGGACGCTGTCCGCCGCCGAAGGAAAAGCTTGTGTTCTGCACGACTCCGAACTGAAGCGGGCGTGCACTGCCGATGGTGGCGATCCCGTTGATCTGCCACTGTCCAAGCACGGCATCAACGGCCTTGTTCCAGCCGGAGCCCAGAGCCTTTCCCCGACCCAAGGGAAGCTCCCACGTGAAGTTCGAGACCAGCCGGTGCGGCTGATCGTAGATCGATAGCGAACGGTCGCATGCCCTGCAGTATGCGTTCCGATGGCCAGCGCTCGCCCACACGTTGTCACCGCCATCAGAGATCAGTTTGGACCAGTTGTAGGCCACCATCGCAGTAAGACCGGCTGAGAAGCGCTTTTCGAGCTTCATTTGAAACGCGTGATAGTTCGAGTTGCCCCAGCTCGGGCGGGACAATGTGACTCCCGTGTATTGCGGGAACGGGCGAAGCAACTGCCCGCGTTGCACCATTGGTGCGGCCATCGTACCCGTTTGAATCACCCCATAGAACGGATTCGGCACCAAGCTGAGCAGATCGTTCTCAGGTCGCAGCAGGTCAGGGTGCAGCTGGTTGATGTTCCAGTCCATGGGAAGCCTTGTCCCCTTGTTGCCCGCGTATGCCATTTCCAGGACAACGTCGCTCGTCAACCCTTGTTGGATCGTGAAATTCCACTGCTGATTGTAGGGCGCCTTCATTGTCTCTGGCCAGGGCGCACCGACGCCTTGCGCAATGGCGGCAGCGAGGCCGTTGGTCGAGCCTTCCTGCGGATTCAGACCTTCGGGAAACGGATCGCTCATGAACCGATAAGGAGTGACTCCGTCGAGGGTGGTGACCCACGGCGTGCTGGCGTTAAACATCGGTCCGGTGAAAAGGCCGGCATATGCCGGCACACCGAAGAAGATGCCATAGCCGGCTCGGATTGCGGTCTTCGGGGTCAGTTCGTACGCAATGCCCACACGCGGACCGATGTTTCGCCAGTCCGTTTGCCGGACACTCCGCCGATCGAGTCCGTTCCCGGGGAACAGGTACCCGCCGTAGAGTTCCATGCCCACACTGTCACTGAGCGGGCTACGAATCGTTGGGTCGAAAACAGCAAGCCGGTCGTACCGCTCCGTGCTTCCCGTTTCTATGTCCCATCGGACGCCGAGGTTGAGTGTCAGCTTGCGTGTTGCCCTGAAATCATCCTGAACGAAGAACCCTGCGTAGCGGTTAGCGGAGGCAGGCCG
>DASQEG010000536.1:0-4355 GCA_035633775.1 Bryobacteraceae bacterium | reverse complement strand
AACTCAGCCCTCGACCGTTGCATTCATGGTGATCGTGGCGTTGAGAAGCTTTGAAATCGGGCAACCCTCCTTCGCAGCTTTCGCCGCTTCGTCGAACTTCGCCCGGTCGACACCAGGGATCCGGGCCTGCACCTCGAGATGGCTGGACGTCACGGCAAATCCGTCTGCGTTTTTCTCCAGCGTCACGGCGGCGCTCGTACGGATGCTCTCAGCCGTGATTCCCCGCTCGCCCAGTTGTGCTGAAAGAGCCATGCTGAAGCAGCCCGCGTGTGCCGCGGCTACCAGTTCCTCCGGGTTTGTTCCAACACCGTTCTCAAAACGTGTGCTGAACGAGTACTGGGTATTGTTCAGCACCGTACTTTCTGTGCTGATGCTACCCTGTCCGCCCTTCAGGTCTCCGCGCCATTCGGCTGAAGCACTTCTCTTCATGTTTGTTCAATCCTCCTCCGAACGATTGTAGAGCCCTTAGGAATTTCCTTCGGATACACTGTACGGCTATGCGGAAGCTTGCGTGTTTCGTTGCTCTTCTGATCTGTGCGCCGGCGGTGTTGGCGCAAAAGAAAGTCGTCGCCGCAGGAATGTCCGAGGCCCAGGCTCGCGAACTCCAGGCCAGCGTCCCCACCGTGCGCCTGGTCCGAGCATCGGGAGATGCGCTGCTGCAGGAACTGGCCGACGCCGAGGGTTTCATCGGCACCATAAGGCCTGAGCAGTTTCGCGCCGCAAAGAAGCTGCGCTGGGTGCAGCTGACCAGCGCCGGTGTCGAGGGCGTCACGTTTCCCGACCTCGTCTCGAGCGACGTCACATTGTGCAACGCCAAGAACGTATTTGGACCGCAGATCGCCGACCACGCGTTCGGCTTCCTGCTGGCGCTGACGCGGCGGCTGAATAACAGCATCCTGATGCAGTCGAAGGAAGAGTGGCCCAAGGGCCGGGAAGGGATGGTTGAGCTCGACGGCAAGACGGCGCTGGTGATCGGCGTAGGAGGTATTGGCAGCAACATCGCGCAGCGTGCCCACGGGTTCGGCATGAAGGTCATCGGTGTCGACCTCCGTGACCTGCCGCCGAACAACGTCATCAACCGCATGGTCACGCCCGACAGACTGGACGAGGTCTTGCCCGAAGCTGACGTGATCTTCATCGCCGCCCCGCACACGAAGAAGTCCGAAGGGATGATGGGGCCAAAGCAGTTCAGCCTTATGAAAAAGGGCGCCTACTACATCGCCATGTCACGCGGGAAGCTGACCGATACTCCTTCGTTGGTCAAGGCGCTTGACGAAGGCCGGCTGGCGGGCGCCGGGCTGGACGTGACCGACCCCGAGCCACTGCCCAAGGGACACCCGCTATGGAAGTTTCCGAACGTGGTTATTACTCCGCATAATTCCGGTGGCTCGGACCGGCTGAACGCGCGTTTGCACAACCTGCTGCTGGAGAATCTGACGCGATTTGGATCGGGGAAGCCGCTGATCAACGTGGTGAATAAAGCCGAAGGATTCTAAAGCGAGCTCCTCCGCTGCTGGTACTTCTTGCCTGCCACGCTTTGGCGCAAACACTGGTCCGGCCGTACATCGACGTTGAGAGCATGCCAGCGTGCGTTCCGGGAGGAGTGACGGACAGAGTGTAAGGCCGTACGGGGCGGTTCCCATCGACCGAAGCTCCGGCCGCGGGTACAACGACTTTCCAATTCGAATCCGGCCCCTCAGGCCGTACTTTTCCACTGGATCCGGAACTCCGGCGCAACCTTAACTGCGGCTACGCCCCGGAGCGTGCCCACGCCGGAGACGTCCTACCGTTAAAAAGCACCCAAGTTAAATTTTCTCGCGCGCGGCAAGATCCGTCATCAGTGTTCTTGACGCGTTACTTAATGAGTGCTAACCTAGCGCAAGCTAACCTAGTGAACGCTAGATGAACGGAAAAGTAATGCAAAAACCGCGCCTTTCCGGGGAAGAACGACGCCAGTCAATTATCGACGCAGCGTGCAAGTTGTTCTCTGACAAAGGCTTCCGGGGTGTAACAACACGCGAGCTGGCCGTTGCGGTGGGAGTGACCGAACCGGTACTGTACGAGCATTTTCGCACCAAGCGCGACCTCTACAGCGCCATCATCGAAACGCAGGCGAACGAGGGAATCCGGATCGTGTCAGCCATCAATGACCGTTTTCGGCAGGCCCCGGACGATCGAGCGTTCTTCCTGAGTCTTGGCATCGCGATCGTGGACTGGTATGTCAATGACAAGGCTTTCATCCGGCTGCTTTTGTTCAGCAGTCTGGAAAACCATGAGTTAAAAGACCTCTTTCACGAGCGCAGCAGCGAGTGTTTTGCGATTGTGGCCGCCTATATTGAGCAGCGAATTGCGCAGGGTGGCTTCCGCGGGGTCCGGTCGGATCTCGCCGCGCGAGCTTTCTTCGGAATGATCGCTCATTACGCGCTGACGGCACTGGTGTTTGGCTACGCGCCTCTAAGTGTGGATCCCCGCGAGGCCGTAGAAGGAATGGTGGATCTCTTTCTGAACGGATTATGCCTGGAGAACTGAATATGTTGAGAATTCCCATGGTTGTTCTTGTTGCGACTGCGGCTTTCCTTGCCGGCTGTTCGGGTACTGACAAGAAGGCCGAGGCTGCCTCAGCACCGAACAAGGCGGCGCAACCGATTGCAGTTCAGACTGTTGCAGCACAGGGTCGTCAGATCGATCGGACGCTGTCGGTGACTGGATCGCTGGAGCCCGACGAGACGGTTTCCGTCAGTTCTGAGGTGCCGGGCCGCGTGCAAACGATCTCGGTGGACTTCGGCAACAGCGTGCGCAAGGGCCAGGTCATCGCACAACTCGACACCCAGGAACTCGCACTGGCGGTTGACCGCAGCAAAGCATCGCTCGCTCAGGCACTCGCACGGCTCGGACTGGATCCAGGCCAGGAGAGCGTACGGCCTGAAAGCACGCCTTCGATCCGCCAGGCACAAGCCCAGCTGGATGATGCCTCCAGCAAGTACGAGAATGCGTCACGACTGGTGAAGACAGGTGACATCTCGTCCGAGCGATTCACCGAGGTCCAGAAGTCATACGAGGCGCGCAAGGCGGTTTTTGAAGCCGCTCGGGACGACGCACGTACACTGACGGCTCAGGTACAGGCTCTGCAGGCCGAAGTACGCATGGCACAGAAGCGGCTTAATGACGCTACACTCCGTGCACCGTTCGACGGCATTGTGAGCGCGAAGCTGATCTCACCGGGACAGTACATCAAAGAGAACACTCCGGTGGTCACGCTTGTGAAACCCTGGCCGCTGCGGCTGCGGGTTGAAGTGCCGGAGACGGCAGCAGGGACCGTACGGCCTGGAACTACTCTGACCTTCAGCACCGACGCGGCGCCGGAGGCAAACTTTTCGGCGTCCGTGCATCAGCTGAATCCTTCGCTGGATGCAAAATCGCGAACTCTGACGGTGGAAGCGCGGCTGAACCGCGCCGACCCGCGACTCCGGCCGGGGATGTTCGTTCAGGTCGATCTGGTGATCGCCCGCGGCACCGAAGCTGTTCTGGTTCCCAAGAACGCGATCTACACCGTCGCCGGGTTGAACAAGCTGTTCACGGTCAGGAACGGCAAGGCAGTCGAGCACCGGATTGACCCCGGCCAGGAGTTGGATGGGTGGGTCGCCGTTCCTCGCGAGCGCGTGAGCCCCGGGGACGTAGTTGCCACGTCTGCGCTGACACAACTGGTGGATGGCAGTCCTGTACGTGCCTCCTCTCCGAAAAGCTGACGGAGCAAACGACTCATGCAGAAACTTGCAGCTACGTGTATTCGCAGGCCAGTCTTCGCGACCATGCTCATCATGGCGCTCGTGGTGCTGGGCCTCGACGCCTATCGCAAGCTGGGCGTCGATCTATTCCCGAAGATCGATTTTCCGATCGTTACGATAACAACGACGCTGCGCGGCGCGGCTCCGGAGGAGGTTGAGACGCAGGTCTCAAAGCGGATCGAAGAAGCGGTTAATACGATTGACGGCATCGATGACCTGCGGTCCACGTCCGCTGAGGGCGTTTCGATCGTGGCGATTCAGTTCGTGCTCGACAAGGACCCCGAGGTGGCGGCGCAGGAGGTTCGTGACAAGGTTTCACGCGCGCTTCCGCTGCTTCCCGACGACGCAGATCCGCCTGTTATTGAGAAGATTGCAACCGATGCGTCGCCCATCCTTAACATCGCGGTATCTTCGGGCCGGGACATACGTGAGACGACGAAGATCGTAGACGATCAGCTGAAGAAGAACCTAGAGTCTCTGCGCGGCATCGGTCAGATCCGCTTTGTGGGCGATCGCCAGCGTCAGGTGCAGGTGGTTCTCGACGGTGAACGGCTCTACGCCTACAACCTC
>DASQEG010000535.1:0-10722 GCA_035633775.1 Bryobacteraceae bacterium | reverse complement strand
CATCAGAGGGACCGGCGCAGGCGAATTCGCGGTCGAGCCCTCGAGAAAGCGACTGATCTTGTCGAGCCCCTGGCCCTTGGCGGCACTGGTCAGGGCAACCGGAGCACCGAGTTGCCTCGATAGTGCAGCGGCATCAACGTCGCCACCGCGGCCGCGCAGCTCGTCGGCCATGTTGAGGACAACGAGGGTGGGAAGGCCCTGTTGCAGTACCTGAGCGGCGAGCACGAGATGCCGGCCGAGATTCGTCGCATCGAGCACCAGCAGCACAGCATCGGGTCGGTCGACTCCCCGCATGCGGCCCGTCAGGACATCGCACGCAACCTGTTCGTCTTCCGAGCGCGCCTGCATGCTGTAGATCCCGGGCAGGTCGATGATCATGACCTCGCGGTCACCCGTAGCAAGGGCGCGGCCCAAGTGCTGCTCGACTGTAACGCCGGGGAAGTTCGCTACTTTCTGGCGCAGGCCAGTAAGTCGGTTGAACAGCGTGGTCTTGCCGCAGTTGGGAGGTCCTACAAGTGCGACGGTGCGACGTTTGGAAGCGAGGCCCTGGCTCGGAGGTGAAGCAGCAGCAACCGAGCAGCCGTGGCACTCGCTCATACTTCACATCACGAGCGCACGATGAGGCGTTCGGCGGTTTCCGAGCGAAGGGCGATCTCGCTGCCGTCTACGCGAAACACACGGGGGTCCCCACCGGGGGCCGCCAGAGCAGCGGTTATCGGGGACCCCGGCAGAAAGCCAAGTTCCATCAGGCGGTGCGACAGGTCAGTGGGAAGGTCCATGCGGTCGAGAATGGCAGTTTCGCCCTGGCGCAGCTCGCTCAACCGGCGAGACGCAGAGCCGACAGCAGCACTCTTGACAGTCAGTTGCATGTTCAATTTCAGTATCCACATGGCGCGAGGCCCTGTCAACCGGTCCGCAGCGGTACCGGTTCACACTCACAGCCGGGTGCTAAAATTCATCCGGTGCCCGAGACTGCCCCGAAGGCTGCCTACTCGCGGGAGGAAGTGCGCCGGATGCTGGCAGTTTCCGAGCGCCAGCTGAGAGGCTGGGAGCGTCAGTGCCTCATCCCGGAAACCGAAACCTTTGCTCTTCCGGACCTGATCGCGTTGCGCACACTGGTCAAGCTTCGCAAGGACCGGGTTGCACCCGCAACCATTCGTGCAGCAATGGCCGCGGTCCGCAACCGTTTGCGCGAGGTTAACGATCCACTTCGCGAATTGAAGGTAATCTCCGACGGCAAGCGGATCCGGGTGGAGATGCCGTCCGGCGGCCAGATGGAGCCCATCTCCGGCCAACTACTTTTCAACTTCGACAAAGCTGAACTACGCCGGCTGCTCAGCTTTCCCAGAGGCGACGGCGGGGCGGCACGAGAGTCAAAGCGCAACAAGCAGGCGGCGGAGTCCTGGTTTCGGCAAGGGCTTCAGTGCGAAAAGAACGGCGCAACCAACGAGGCAATTACGGCGTATGAATCCGCCATTGCCGTGGACCCGGGATCGGCCGGTGCGCTGGTCAACCTGGGAACAATCTACTTCAACGCGCGGCAGTACGCGAAAGCGGAGAAGTGCTACAAGCAGGCTCTGGAAGCCGATGCCGAGTACGCGCTTGCTCACTTCAACATCGCCAATCTTTACGATGAGCGCGGCGACTACGAACGTGCGCTCGACCACTATCGCAAAGCCATCGACCTGCAGCCTGGATATGCAGACGCGCACTATAATCTCGCCCTGCTATTTCAGGGAGGCGGGCAGGTCATGGAAGCAGTGCGGCACTGGAAGAGCTACCTGAAGCTCGATCCAAACAGTTCCTGGTCAGCGATAGCAAGACGTGAGCTTGAGAAGCTGCGGCGCAGCGTTGTCAGGCAGTCACGCCCGGCGAACAGACCATCCGGCACTTCGCCGCTCGACTAGGTTCGTGCGCTATGCGGCTAAACCAGCCGTGCGGAACTCATATTGAAGGATCTCCACAGCGGTCGCGCCGTCCTCGCCGACCCTCGTGACCCGACCGCGGGCAACCAGCTTCAGGGCGCAACATTTGTTCAACTGCGCCGGCCAGCTGATCTGCAGTTCAATCTGTTGCCCCAACGGAATCGGGGTTTCGGGTTTGAACAGGACTCCGTTGCTGCTGATGTTCAGCGTTGTCCCGGTGCCGGCGTGCCGTGCACCGCGTCCGCCCGTAACCCGATAGGTCAGTTCCCGTGCAATCGAGAACCGGTCCGCCGTTCGGCGGTCGTGAGGCTCGGCATCTACGCTCCCGAGCCGCCAGCCCTGTTTCCTGGTCTTCGGTTCCTGCAACATCGAAAAGGCCACGCTGCTCTCCTCACCTCAGCTTGCTGCGGCAATGGAGTTCGGACAATCGGGAAGAAGCATGGCATCTGCTGAGTACTACACTCAGGCGGATCGGTATTTCGCCTTACGACCTGCCGGCATGAGATAGCAACCATCCAGCCGCCCGAGGCAGGTCAGCCGCGTCGCAAGTCTTCGATCTCTTTTAGTCGCTGAGCGATCCGGTCCTCTATCCCGCGGGAGGTCGGGGTATACCAGACCCTGCCTGCAAGTTCCTCCGGCAGGCACTCCATACCGGGTACAGCGTCCGGCACGTCATGGGCATGCTGGTAGCCCGCCCCATACCCCCAGTCCTTCATCGCACGCGTAGGTGCGTTGCGCAGATGAAGCGGGACTGGATACGCATGGCCGGCGCGGATCTCGTCAGCAACAGCAGAGAACGCCTTATAAGCCGCATCCGATTTCGGCGCGACAGCCAGATACAGAGCGACTTGCACGAGGGCCTGATCGCCTTCCGGCGACCCCAGAAAGTGCACGCACTCCTTCGCCGCGATGGCCTGCTCCAGCGCGCGTGGATCGGCCAGGCCGATGTCCTCGATCGCCATGCGGATCAGCCTTCGCGCGATGTACAGCCTGTCCTCACCGGACTCGAGCATGCGGGCGACCCAGTACAAGGCTGCTTGTGCATCGCTCGACCGCACGGATTTGTGCAGCGCCGAGATCAGGTTGAAATGCTCTTCGCCCGCTTTGTCGTAGAGCAGCGCCTTGCGGCCAAGCACGTCCGTCAGAGATTCCACGCTCAACGGGCCGGTGCCGGCAGCAGTGGCAGCAAGTTCCAGCATGTTCAGCGCGGACCTGGCATCGCCTGAAGCATGCACCGCAATGGACTCGAGCACGTCGTCACCTGCTTCGACCCGCTGCTTGCCCAGACCTCGCTGGTCATCCTGAAGAGCACGCCGCAACAGAGCCTTGAGTTCGTCTATGGAGAGCGGAGTGAGACGGTACACCTTACACCGCGATAAGAGTGCCCCGATCACTTCAAACGACGGATTCTCTGTAGTCGCACCGATCAAAGTGATATCGCCGCGCTCCACGTAGGGCAGAAACGCATCCTGCTGCGCCTTGTTAAAGCGATGGATTTCGTCAACAAACAATACGGTGCGACGGCCCAGGCGGCGGCCGCGTTCTGCATCGGCCATCACTGCCTTGATTTCCTTGACTCCGCCCATCACCGCACTGAAGGGTACGAAGTCTGCCCGGGTCAGGCGTGCGATCAGGCGCGCCAGCGTCGTCTTGCCCGTGCCCGGCGGACCCCAGAGGATGAGCGAACTAAGCTTGTCCTGATCGATCTGGACTCGCAGAGGCTTGCCCGGTCCAACGATGTGGGCCTGGCCCGCATATTCATCCAGGGACTGCGGCCTCATGCGTTCCGCAAGCGGCCGGTCGGCATGGACGGACGGATCCTCGGGGGGCGTGTTGTCGAACAGGCTCAAGTACGAGGCCTCCTCTGGCGCGCTGCCTCGTACAGCACGATTCCTGCAGCCACTGAAGCATTCAGACTCTCAACAGTCGACGTCGGAATGGAAACAGCGATGGCAGCGACGCTCAACTCCGGGCCCACACCGCGACCTTCGCTGCCGATTACAATCGCGGTCCGGCCAGTGAGCGAAGCTCTGTCCAGCAACAGCGAAGCCCGGGGCATCGCCGCATACATAGCTACCTGCTCTTCCCGTGCGCAGGTGAGGAAATCCTCCGGTTCGATTCCAGTAACCAATGGGAGCCGGAACACCGATCCGGCGGAGGCGCGCAACGCCTTCGGGTTGTACGGGCTTACAGTGCCTTTCAGCAGCACCGCTCCTGTCGCGCCGAATGCCTCAGCGGCGCGCACGATGGCGCCACAGTTTCCGGGATCCTGGATACCATCGAGCACGACTGCGAGACACTCGCCCTGAAAGATGGAATCCAGATTCCAGGGCGGCGGCTCCACCAGCGCTACCACCCCCTGACTCGCCTCCGTACTCGAGACCGAACGAAACAGCGACTCATTCAAAACCAGCAGCGTCGTGTCGGTCCGGTCTTCGACTCTGGTCTCAACAGCAGCCACGGACGATTCGGCCGCCAGGATCACGGGAACCCTGCAGCCACTGCGCAGCGCTTCGTCGAGCAGGTGAAACGACTCAGCTGCACAAAGTCCATCGGAGGTAAGTGCACCCCGGTCGATTGCGCGGCGAACATCCTTGAGCAGCGGATTTTTTGCGCTGGTGAGCGTAGAGATGCGCGGCACTGTCTGCTGTCCGGCCATCGTATGCTGAAGGGGCAGAAGTACGAATCATAGCGCAAATGTTCCGCCTTCTCCCGCGTGTGCTGGTGCCGTTCATCATCGCTGTCGCGGCATATGTGCTGTTCGTCGCCAGCCGCATCCAGGCGCAATCCCAGGTCGATGAGGCGCGGAAAGCTGACGTCATCATCGTCATGGGTGCAGCCGAGTATCGCGGCCGGCCCTCGCCGGTGTTCCGTGCGCGCATCGATCATGCGCTTGACCTCTACCGCCGCAAACTGGCGCCTCGAATCCTGACTACAGGCGGCGCTGGCGGCGACCCCGTGTACACCGAAGGCGAGGTCGCCCGGAACTACCTCGTTCGCCAGGGCGTTCCCTCAGAAGCGATCCTGGTGGAGAACGAAGGCTCCAGCACGTGGCAGAGCGCCGCCGCCGCCGGTGAGATGATGCGCCGCATGGATCTGCAGTCAGCGATTCTGGTCAGCGACGGCTATCACATCTATAGGGCAAAGAAGATGCTGCAGTTCCGCGGCATCGACGTGTTCGGGTCACCGCGGCCTGGTGAAGTGAAAGGAAAATGGCGCGAGCGCTGGCTCTTTGTCCGTCAGGCGGTCGGTTATGCCCTGTGGCAGGCAGGCATCACCATTTAGAAGTGCCGATGCCGCTTCCATCAGGATCGGCTTCGGCGATCGTCCGTCGGCTGCTCGGCACTCGCAGTGTTCCCGTGCGGCCTTAGAAAAGGTCCTCGGCACGCAGCGGCTTGTCAGCGGCGGACCATGCCGTCTTGTACTGCGCCTCGATCAGCATAGCCTGATCGGTCTTGTTCTGGCCCTTGAAGCTTTCGCACAGACCAAATAAGGATCGCCCATTGCGCTGGTTGCGTCGCAGGTCCTCACGGAACACTGCCTCAGCTTCGGCGTGCTTGCCCGCGAGCAGCAGCACGGAACCAAGCGCTTCACGGCTCGGCGGGTAGTACCAGTCAGGCGGTTCGTTGTAACTGAGCGAGTCCTCAGCGGCAACCGCTTCCTTCAGGTGACCGATCGCGCCGCTGAAATCCTTCCGAGCCATCGCGATTTTGGCGTCCAGCAGGAACAGCGGAAGTCGCATGACATCCTTCTCAGGATTGTTGCCGTAGACCCGGTCTGCTGGGAGGTTGCTTACACCCTCGCGGAAGCGGTCGCGCTCCTTCACCGCGGACCCGACGTTACCCTTGCCCGCATACGCCATGCCGCGAGCAAAGTGCCACAGGTTGCGTATGCTCATCATCTTCACGTCGGGTTCAGGGATTGACAGCACCCTGTCCCAGTCGCGAAAGCGAACGGGCACCAGAATCGCAGAGACCACCTGGCTCTCAATACCGGGTATCACTGTGGCCAGCGGACCGAGCACGCGCCCTGTCTCCTCGGCTGCTTCGAGTGAAAGCTTGTATCGTCCCTGCATGCTGTAGGCGGCCGAAAGGAAATGCAGGTTGTGCGCATAGTAGGCACGGTAAATACCGTCGACGCCGCCGGCTTCCAGATATGCTTTGTCAACTGCCGCTGCCTCAGCGTTCGCCCGGGCTGCGGCTTCGTAGTCACCCGTGCGCATGTAGATATGTGCCGGCATGTGCACCAGGTGTCCCACTCCCGGTGCAATCCTGCCAAGACGGTCGGCCGCCGCGAGCGCCTTCTGCGGAGTAGGGCACGCCTCCACCGCATGGATGTAATAGTGGGTTGCACCCATATGCTGAGGATCGCGTTCCATCACGCTTTCCAGCACCCGTACAGCTTCTTCCGTGACCGGCGAAGGCTTGCCGTCAAGCGTCCATAGCTTCCACGGGTAAAGGTTCATCAGGCTCTCGGCAAACAATGTTTGTGCGTCGAGGTCGTCGCTGTGCTTTAGGGCGAGTTGCCGCATTGCGTCTGCGTACTTGTGCTGCAGAGGTGCGATGTCTGCTTTGGGATCGGCTACATAGCGAGCCGCCAGCGCGTCAATGTAGTCTCGTTCCCGGGGCGACGCGTACTTCTTCAATCGAATTGCGGATTGGATGGCCGCCCACGCTTTCGCGTGTGCCTCCGCGTCCATGGGCGCGTTGATGTTCGGCCCGAGTGCCAGGGCGACGCCCCAGTGCGCCATCGCCAGACGCGGGTCAATTTGGGCAGCGCGGTCGAACGAGCGGGTCGCTTCACCATGATTGAACCCATAGATCATACGCAGTCCCTGATCGAAGAACTGCTGCGCTTCAGCGATTTTGGTGGAAACCGGGTGGTGCAGATTTCCGGTGTTCGGGATCAGGCGGGCGGCTGCCTTTACGGCATTTGCAGGCGGGTCATGGTGATGCTGGGCCAGACAAGCGGCGGCCGCAGCCAGAAAAATCGCGAGCGTTCGCTGCATCATTACGTGTCTCCTCGGCATGATACGCGAGGTGGGGCGCAGGAAGGGGCTCAGAAACAGTTGTTAACGATTTGTACGCGGGCCCGGAATTTCGCCCCAGATTACCTGATATGCCTCGAGTTCGTTCTCGAAGTTGCGCCCGGCACGCACGAAGACCCTGGTATTGATCGCAAGTCTTTCGAAGCCGACTGGATTGCCGCTGTCGAGATAACGCGTGTCTTCCCGCAGCAGAACCACTTTCTCCGGTTCCTCGCGTGTACGTAGCACGACCTGACCCGAACTGACACGGCGCACCACACCGGCAAAGGTGAGATTGCCGCGCGGGTAGAGGTGGTCCACGCTCGAGCGATACGCTCGTACCGCGCCGAGCTTCGACTTCGACGCGATGAGCCTCACTGTCCGGGTGTAACAGGAGCTGCCTCGCTTGTCCGTGATCATCTCCACCGGGTCCTGCGCCTTCAGTGCTCCTGCAAAGACCCGCTGACCGTCGCGTTCGATGTACGTATGAGCATCAAACTCGCAGAACACGTTCGCTCCGGCAAGGGTCTGCAGGTGAATGGCGTAGTCCGCGATTTTGAGCACTGTGCCCCGGACGACACCTCGGGGCGCGGGCTGGCTTTGGGCGGACAGCGAACCGGACAGAGCGACGAACAGGATACAACAGCGCACGCGCATGAACTCCAGTCTGGGCGGACACTCCGCTTTAAGCATGGATGCTACAATCAGGTTCTTCGGTACAGGTCGTTTATTTCTTTGTCACCAACACAAAGCATCGGCTCCCCCGCGGGCAGCGTCGGGGGTTGGTTCGTCCATTCCGGAATCCAGCAACCTGGCGGCGGCGTAGCGCGGTTCAGACGCAGCGACCTCGGGCAGAACCTTCGTGTTTCCACGGAGATCACTGGGTATGCCGTGAGTTCGATGCTCTACCTGCACCGGCGCACGGGTGCCGCTGAGCTGCTTCAAGGGGCGCTTCGTGCTGCTGATTTCCTCGTAGGTCAGGCCTGGGACCCTAAGCTTCGCATTTTTCCGTTCGAGTTGCCGGACGCCGCTCAGGACTGCCTTGCGTACTTCTTCGATAGCGGCATCATCGTGCGTGGGTTACTTGCAGCGCATCGCGCGACAGACGATCGGCGCTACTTCGATGCGGCTATAGCTGGAGGCCGGTCGATGCTGGCGCACTTTCCATCACCCGATGGAACGATCAATCCCATTTTGCGGCTTCCGGAACTGGCTCCTGTGCCTCACACCGCGCAATGGTCACGATCTCCAGGCTGCTATCAACTGAAGTCTGCCATGGCATGGCATGACCTCGCGGTCGCAACCGGAGATGCGACTTGGGAGGAAGCTTACACGGCAGCGTTGAACGCGGCCCTGTCGTCGCATGAGTCATTCCTGCCTGCAGAGACTCCCGAAAAGACGATGGATCGGCTGCACGCGTACTGTTACTTCCTTGAAGGCTTGCTGCCGGCGGTGGAGCGCTCCGATGTTGGGGCCGCCATGAGACAAGGCATCTCTCGGGTGAGCGGGTATCTCCGCGAGATTCGTCCGCAGTTCGAGCGCTCGGATGTGTACGGCCAGTTGCTCCGCGTCCGGCTGTTCGCGGCATCGCTCACGGGCCTCGATGTGGATGAAGCGCAGGCGCAACAGGAAGCGGAGCAGGTCGCAGCATTCCAGGCTGTTGGCGGCCCGGAGGTGGGCGGCTACTGGTTCGGCCGCAAAGCAGGACAGATTATCCCGCATGCCAACCCGGTCTCATCAGCATTCTGCTCGCAGGCACTCGAGATGTGGAGCGATCGGCGAAGCCGCGTTCCCCTCGTCCTTGCCGATCTGATCTGACGTGTCGCGTACGGTTAAGGTCGCCTTCGCTTCGTGCAAGCCCGACCTGATCGACGCTTTCGTCGAGCGATTCCGTCACATAGCCCCGGAGCAGGAACTGCTGGTCGTGAGTGAGTTCCGACCGTCGACGGGACGATGGGTCCCGTTTCGGGTCGATCGCCCGCTGAAGGACAACCGCGCGCGGCTTCAGTCTGCGCTAGCTGGTGCGCGGGTCGGCTTCGCCGCCATAATCTTGCAGCCGGGCGCCCCTTACCGAGCCATGCGATGGCTCGGCTGGACCGTTGCACCTCTGCATACGCTTTTCTACAACTCGGATCTGCAGCATTGGACTTTGCGACCAGCGTCGGTGCCGAACATCGCTCGCCACTTGACCTGGCGACGACGCGAAACGGCGATGTTCCAGCTGCGACCGGGCGGCGATCTCTATACGTGGGCATGGCGGCTTCGGCATCCACAGGAGCTGCGGCGGCCGCTGGCGTTTGCAGCAGCCCTGCGTGCGGGCCGTGCAGCGGCTCGGTCGCGCCGGGGACCGTCCGAGCCGACGCGGTTGGACGCGCCGAATACGTTGCCCCGCGGCATCTCCGTCGTAATACCGTCTCGGGATGGCCGTCCTCTACTCGAACGGGTGCTTCCGCTGGTTTCGGCGGATGCGTCCGAGGTAATCGTCGTCGACAACGGCTCCACGGACGGGACCGCCGAATGGATACGGGAAGAATGGCCCCATGTCCGTGTACTGGTCTCGGCCGAGCCCTTATCATTCGCTCGCGCGGTCAACCTCGGGATCGCTGAGGCCAGGTTCGCCTACACGTGCCTTCTGAACAACGATATGGAGCCGTCGCCTGGTTTCCTCTCGTCTTTGTTGAGCCCGTTCGCCGCCGTACCTGATCTGTTTTGCGCGACCGCGCAGATCTTCTTTCCTGAAGGACGGCGTCGCGAGGAGACTGGCAAAGCGGTGATGAAGCCGGTGCGTGAGGCGAGGCAAGGCACGTCCTTTCCCGTCTACTGCGCGGGGCCTCTGCCTGGCGAGGATCTCTCGTGGGTGCTCTACGGCAGCGGCGGCTGCTCGTTGATGGACACGGCCAAACTTCGTGCCCTCGGCGGGTTCAGTGAGGCATTCGTTCCTGCGTATGTGGAAGACCTCGACCTCGGAGTTCGCGGCTGGCAGCAGGGCTGGCCGACGGTGTTCGCGTCGGGTGCACAGACACTACATCGGCATCGCGCGACGACATCTCGCTTCTACACCGAGAGTGAACTTGCCCGTGTGCTGGAACGGAACTATCTCCGGTTTCTGGCCCGCACCGTCCACTCGCCCGAAGTTTTCGCGGACCTGTGGACTGCGGCGGTTCATCGGCTGAACAAACGCGCCGTGCTGGAGCATGATCAGGCTGCGGCGGATGTACTCGGGGACGCAGCATCCCTGGCGCGGCAAGGCCCGTATGCGCCTGGGCCCGTGATGGCTGAGGACGAGATCTTCGCGCTCGGCAGCGGCGACGTCGCCGTATTCCCTGGCCGCGCCCAGCGTGGAGCTTCAGGCACGGTGGTGGTTGCGAGCTGCTATCTCCCGTTTCCGCTCTCGCACGGCGGTGCTGTTCGTATGTATAACCTCATGCGGCACGCTTCGGCCGAGTGGTCGCAGGTACTGGTCTCGTTCGTTGATGAGCTGGCCACGCCACCGGAGGAGTTGCTCGAGGTCTGCAGCGAAATCGTACTCGTGCGTCGTATCGGAAGCCATGTGCGCCCTGACCGCGGTCGTCCGGATGTCGTGGAGGAGTTCGACTCAGCGGCTTTTCGCGGCGCGCTTCGGCAGTCCGTTCGCAAGTGGTCTCCGCAGATCGTGCAACTCGAATTTACGCAGATGGCACAGTATGCAGACGCTTGTGCTCCTGCGCGGTCGGTCCTGGTAGAGCACGACATTACGCTGGATCTGTACCGCCAGTTGCTCACGGTCGGCGA
>DASQEG010000534.1:0-3142 GCA_035633775.1 Bryobacteraceae bacterium | reverse complement strand
CGGAGGGCACGTGGGATGGGTCTGAACGGCTGCAGTGTCAAAGTTGCCCTGGTCTTGCCTCCAGCGTCCGTCCAAACGCCTGCGACGAAACCATCGATGAGAAACGTTCCAGGAATCTGAAGGTTGCGGGTGCTGATTCGTTTCCGGTCCTCGTCGGAGATGATCCGGCGACGATCGTGATGTCCCAGAATCGCGTTGTCGAACGGAGCCAGAAACCGTGGCGGCGGCACAGCGGTGGCGGGCACATCAGGGCCATCGGGAACATCGAAATACTCTGTCCTGCCTGATCGGAACACTTTCAGAGTTGGTCGCAGTTGCTCAAAGACATCGGCGAGTCCTTGCAGACCCGACCATGACTGCGCGTCCTTCACGGTCGCGGGCCCGAACGCCGCAAGATATCGCAGGACCAGATCAGGCCGGCTATCACTAGCATTCAGCGGTGCACCGAGCCATGACTCAGCTTCAGCAAACACGGAGCCGGAATACGCCCACTGGGAGTTATCGGGCCGCATCAGCAGAGGGATGTGCATACGAGCCAGAAAGCCCATGGCTCGCTCATCGATGTCAGGGAATGACTCGGCCAAAGCCGCACGACAGTCCGCAAACGTCTGAGGGCGCCGCGACAAGCAGGCCCGCGCTGCTTCGATCACTGCCGCGCGGTCGCCGATGCTCGTGCCCGCGACAGAATTGGCCTGAGCCGAGAGCACCGGCTGGATGCTCCGACGAAAACGAATGAAGTCCGGCCTGCTCATGACGTGGATGGTGCCACGCATCATGGTTGCCCGCACGAGCTGCCCGGATCGCAACAGATTCGCGAAGGTGTCGGTCGTGAAGCACTGAAGCCGCGTCCAGAGAGCAACGAATGGCGGTCGTGGCAGTTGCGCCTGCAAACCCGCGAGGCGTTCGGTTGCGGCTATGGCGTCAGAACCGTCTCGTTCGAGCAGCATTTGACGCGCCAGGAAGGTGCGGTTCAGCTGGCGTAAATCTGGATCCACGACACTGGCTCAGGCGCCACAAAGACTGGCGGAGAGAAAGGGATTCGAACCCTTGATACGGTTTCCCGTATACACGCTTTCCAAGCGTGCGCCTTCAACCACTCGGCCATCTCTCCGGGATTGCGGGCAAGGCGGTCTCTCAGGAACGGACCACCGCCGCAGAACCATGATACCAGCAGCGCTTAGCGCGCCGCCCTGTACGACCGGCAGCGTGCCGCCCGCTGAAAAAGGATTGCAAACCGCAACGCATATGTCGGAAATACGAACGGAATGGCGCTTCTATTTCTGAACACCGGCACCGCAAGTGTCACAGTGCCGCGGGTAACCCGGGTTCTTCTGAGAAGGTCTTTACAGGAAGTGCGCAACCGAATAGTGCGAATCGCGGCGACAGCAGTGCATCACGGGATTGCGCTTATTTTGTTCACAACGCTCTGTCCCGCAATGTCCGTGCAACTGCGCCGGCACGGTCAGGCCGAACTGACAGCCGGGCAACCTATGGATATTCGCGCCGAGGTCTCGGATGCGAGCGGTCGCGATCTCCGTTTTCGCTTTCGGGTGCGAACAGCGGGTTCGCCGCAGTTCCGTCTCGTTCGCGACTTCAGCCCGGAGCCGTCCCTCCGGTACGTTCCCATGGCGGGTGACGGTGAGTATGAGATCGAGACGTCCGTGCTTGACCGCGCAAGCGGCGTGCTGGAAACCGTCATGGAGTCCTACGCCGTCGCACCACTGGCTGGGGTCGGTGAGCCCGCAGTGGCGCCTACCGCAAACGCTCTTGTGTTCGTATATGGCGCACCAGCATGTGCAGCGGGAGCCGAGTTGCGGATCAGCGTTTTCCCCGCTGCCGGCAACGCGGCAGCTTTCGAACTTCCACCCGCACGCTGCGAGGGTTCAGCAATTCACGCCTATATCGCAGGTCTCCGTCCGGAAACATCGTACAGAGTTGGAAGCGCGGTATTCCGCGATGGCAACCAGCAGTTGAGCCATGCTCCAGTAGACTTTCGGACGGGTGCGCTGCCGATCCAGGTTGCGCCCGTACCTTCGGACGCCCTGAACGGAGCAAGCGGACTGCTGTTCCAGAATCGCCTGTTTCAGCCAAGCGTGGCTGTGGACACGACGGGCACTGTGGTGTGGTACTACGATCGCGTGATGCCGTACCTTGTGAGACCACACGGCGGCGGGTACTGGTTTGCCCTCAATGCGATGCCGAATGTGCCGCTGTCCGCGCAGACGCTGGAACTCATCGATCTTGCGGGCAACGTCGTCGTGGAGACGAACGCCGAGAGGCTCAGCGACCAACTCGCCGCGCGCGGCATGAGGGCCATCACCTCACTTCACCATGAAGCGCGCAGGCTGCCGGACGGCCGCATTGCCGTGCTCGCCGGCGTCGAACTCGTTGCGCGCTCGCGGAGCGGCGATGGTGACACAGGTGTGATGGGTGACATGGTTCTCGTGCTCTCCGAAGATCTCGAAATTGTATGGGCCTGGGATGCGTTCGATCACATGGATGCACAGCGCGAGACGATACCGGACGAGCGATGCGGCGAAGGCGGAGGTGGCGGATGCCCAGCCTCTTATCTTCCCGGCCAGACAGTTGACTGGACGCACGCCAACTCCCTGGCACTGACGTCGGATGGCAACTTTCTCATCTCATTTCGCCATCAGGACTGGGTCGTGAAGGTCGAGTACGCAAACGGTAGCGGCAGCGGTCAATTGTTGTGGCGGTTTGGCAGGGACGGCGACTTTCAGTTGGAGTCCGGAAAAAACGATGACTGGTTTTCGCATCAGCATGACGCAAATTTCGTAGAAATAGGTGGGAGAACCCTGCTGCTGATCTTCGACAACGCAAATACCCGGAACTTCCGCAACGCGGGCGCAACCAGCCGCGGGCAGCTGTATGAGCTGGACGAGACTGCCCGGACCGCGAAGCTCGTCATGAACGCCGATCTTGGCGTGTACTCGTTCGCTCTTGGGTCTGCGCAACTCCTCCCGAACGGCAATTTTTGGTTTGAGGCCGGCATCAAACCTGACTTTGGAAGCGACGGAGTCGAGGTCAGTCCAACGGGTGAAGTCGTCCGCCGCGTGTCGACGCGAACTGCAATTTACCGGTCAGAGTGGCTCCCAAGCATCTACGCGCGTTAACTGTTTCT
>DASQEG010000533.1:0-4943 GCA_035633775.1 Bryobacteraceae bacterium | reverse complement strand
CAAAAGCTGTATCCCCGATACGAGATGTTCCTAAAGATTACGGATACTTTCCGGCAGTTTGGAAAGGTGGTTCCCGTCTTCAATGACAAGCATCTGTCGTGGAACTTTCACCAGGCGAACCGGATGGTGAACATTGCGCGCGAGTTGCGGTTCCCCCTGCTTGCAGGCTCTTCGGTCCCCGTTGCGTTTCGTGTGCCCCAGGTTGATGCCCCGTTTGGAGCAACCTACCAACGCGCCGTGGCGATAGGCTATAGCGGAATCGAGGTGTATGGATTCCACATGCTGGAAGGCTTGCAAGCCATGGTGGAGCGGCGGCGTGGAGGTGAAACCGGCGTGCGCGCCGTTCAGTGCCTCGAGAACGAGGCGTGCTGGACCTTTATGTCGGAGCACGACTGGGCGGGGAAGCTCTTTGAGCACGCACTCGGGTTCAGCAAAACGCGCAAGCCCGGCGCTCCTCGTGACCTGGTCAAAGAGCCGGCTGTATTTGTGATTGAATACCAGGACGGCCTCACGGCGGCAGGCTTTATGATGGCCGGCCTCGTGGACGACTTCACCGTTGCCGTTGAAGCGGAAGGTAGCGCCGCGCCTGTGGCTACCCTTATGCACCTGCAGAACGGGCAGCCCTATCACCACTTCGAGTGCCTGGTGAGAAACATCGAAAAGATGTTCGAAACCGGGAAGCCTCCGTACCCGGTCGAGCGGACGCTTCTGACCACGGGCATTCTCGATTTCGCGCTAGAGTCGAGGATTCAGGGGCACGTTAAATTGCAGACACCCCTACTTGCCAAGGTTCAATATCGCACGCCGAACCTGTCGCACTTTTGCCCGGAGGGCTGGTAACTCATGCGTCTAATTTTCCTTGGGTGCATCTTCGTCGCAGCGGCGATTGGGCAGCCTCCGCGGTTCGTCGTTGGAATCGCTGGCATCATGCACGAATCGAATTCATTCAATCAGGCCAGGACTACAGTCGCCGACTTCGAAGGCATGCGCGGCACCACCACGCTGACCGACGATCGTAGGCTTGAGTCGCTACGTAATGGAAACACGGAGATCACTGGTTATCTGGAAGAAGCAGAGGCTCAAAAGCTCGATGTGCATGCAGGCTATATCGCATCTGCGACTCCGAAGGGTCCACTCACCAAAGAGACCTTCGAAACGCTGGTAAACCGGTTGATCGCCAGCCTGAAATCCGCGCGCAAGCTCGACGGGATCCTCCTGGCGCTTCACGGGGCCATGGTGGTCGACGGCTACCCGCAAGGGGACGAAGAGGTCGTTCGTCGCGTTCGCGCTGCGTGTGGACCAGCAATTCCGATCGTTGTCACGCATGACTTTCATGGCAATCCATCACCTGAACTCGTGAGGCTCTCGACAGCGCTGGTCGGCTATCAGCAGAACCCGCACCTTGACACCAGGATTCGGGGACGTCGCGCTGCGTCCATTCTGGCGAGAACGCTTCGCGGGGAGGTCAAGCCGGTTCAGGCAATTGTCAAGCCGCCGATGGTGTACAACATCATTTACCAAAACACCTATGCTGAGCCGCTCCTGCCCGTTACCAAAGCCTCAATGGAACTGGAGCAAAGCAATCCGAAAATTCTTGCCGTAAGTGTGCTGGGCGGATATCAGTACGGTGACGTTCCCTATATGGGACCGAGCGTTACTGTCGTGACCGATGGTGACCGCGACCTGGCCTCGAAGCATGCACAGGAGCTCGCCGACCGCCTCTGGGCAACCCGGGATCGCATAAAGCTGCACATTCCCGATCCGGCTATGGCCGTTCGTGAGGCGATGCGTGAGACGAAGTTCCCGGTCGCATTGTTCGACACGGGTGACAATGTCGGGGGCGGTTCTTCGGGCGACAGCACCTTCATCCTGCACGAGTTGATCAGTCAGAAGGCGACCGGTTGGGTAATGGCCATTGCCGATCCTGTTGCTGTTGAGGCGGCGCTCAAAGCGGGTATTGGGGGCAAGTTCGATATGCCGGTGGGAGGCAAGACGGACGAACAGCATGGCAAACCGGTTCGGGTTCGCGGCCGCGTCAAATCGCTGCACGACGGCGAATACGTGGAAACCGAGATCCGCCATGGCGGTGGCCGGTACTTCAGCCTCGGCCTGACCGCGGTCATTGAAGCTGAAGGCGGCACGCGTGACGACAAGAACCTGCTGGTGCTCACAACCAGGCGAAGCAGCCCGAACAGCATGCACCAGATTGTCAGCTTGGGCATATATCCCGAGCGGCAAAAAATCCTTGTGGCCAAGGGCACAATCGCTCCACGCGCTGCGTACGAGCCTGTCGCGGCCAGAATCATCACGGTGGACTCTCCGGGCTCCACAGCCGTGAATCCGGCACGGTTCACGTTCCGGCTCGCACCCCAGACGCTTTGGGGGCTGAAATAGGACCTATTTCCGACTGCTCGGGAGGCGACTATTCCGACCATCTTCGGATGTCGCATCCCACCTTGGGTCACCCTGCGATCCGTAGTTGCCGAGCGAATCCCAGGCATCCCTTGTGATGCCGTTAAGCTCCCAAGCCACCTTCCCATCACGAAGCGTCAGTTCGCACACGATCCGCTGGGTACCGCGCAGTCGAGCTTTGTAGACGTCCACGAAGCCAAAATCACCCTTCTCTACGCGAAAGACAGTGACGTCCGCAGGAGCACCAAGGGACAGGTGTCCGAGTTCTTCACGACGCATCGCCCTGGCCGGAGCCCATGTTGAGCGTGCAATCACCTCTTCGAGCGGCACGCCCATGCTCAGGAACTTCGACATCACCACTGACATATCTTTCATCCCGGCGTTGATGCTGCCCGTGTGCAGATCCGTCGAGATTGTATCGGGGAGGAAGCCCTGCCGGACAGCCGGCACCGCAAGCCGGAACAGGAAGCTGCCCTGGCCATGTCCCGTGTCGAACAACACACCCCGTTTGCGCGCCGCGAACAGGAACGGCCGCAAACGTCCCGCCTCGTCCATCATGGGAACGCTGTTCAGGTACAGGTGCGTATAGATGTCCCCGGGACGAAGCTTTTTCGTGACAAGCTCCTCAAACGGGCGCTCCTTTCGGAACGTGCCGAAGTCAACCATCACCGGTACGTTGGCGAGGGTTCCGGCTTCTACAGCCCGTTCAATCGCGACCCACTCGGGCCCGTCGTAGTGCGCGGTCTTCACACCGACGATTCGATCGCGGTGGGCGGAGATCATTTGTGCGGCAGCTTTGGCATCCATGTCGTCGCTCGACTGCTCCGCCGCGCGACCATCCATGCCACGACCCACGATATTGATCCAAGCCAGTACTCGTACAAGTGCCGGTTCCATCACCCTGGCGCGGAAGTCGGGGAAGTTGCGCCAGCCGGAGCCGCCAGCATCAGCCACCGTGGTTACACCGGCCCGCAAAGTGTGGCTGTCAGGGTGGAGCCACATACCCGGTGTTCCCCAGTAGTGCGCATGCATATCGATAAAGCCGGGTGAAACATACATGCCTGACACATCGACTGTCTTCAATGCTTTGTCCGAACCAATGGACTGGCCAACCGCGGCGATCTTGCCGTTCAGGATCGCCACGTCACGCGGGCCATTGATCCGGTTCTTCGGATCGATCACCCGTCCGCCCTTCAGCAGCAGATCAAATTGCTGCCCGGACACAGCGGCGGCGAGCAGGACGAGGCCCAAAGCCACGCGGGAGCTAGTCTGCGGAACCACGTTCCAGAAGTTCCGCGAGACGCCAGCCGACGATTCGTTCCTCGCCAGGGTTGAGGGTATACGAAGCAAGTGTGATCTCCTTGGGAGAAGCGTTGACGTCGATCCGCGGCTCACCGTCCCGCAGGTGTCTCGCGCATTCAGTCGGCGTCATCCGTATGGCTTGTGCGTCCCACTTAACGCGCAGGTATGGGACGGGATGCGCTCCGGGATATTCAGGCACGTACATTTCTGCAGTAACTCCGCGAACACGCTTGAGATCGTGCGCGATGCTTCGGATCATGCGCCCCCAAAGCTGCATATCTGCACTGTGATCACGCTTTACGTAAACCTCGACCGCGGCCAGCAGGCCCATGATCTCCTCTTTGCCAACCTTTGCAGTCCTCGCTATGGTGTCGGCGTGCGGGTTGTTGTTCGCATGCGCGGCCTCAATCAGGTCCGAGCGCCCGACCAGGAGTCCTGAAGCCTGTGGACCGCGGAGGGCCTTTCCACCGCTGAAGCCGACGAGGTCGTAACCACGCTTCACCAGCAGAGTAAGGTTTTCAGCGGGTGGCAGTTCTGCTGCCGCGTCGTTGAACACGGGCACTCCTGCGCGTTTTCCCGCTTCGAGAAATTCCTGTGCGGTGATCTTCCCTTTGGGTTCGCTGATGTTCACCCAAAACAGCATGGCGGTGTTCCGGCTGATCGCACGCTGCAACTCCTCAGGCGTTCCTGCTTCAACGATCCTTGCACCCGTAGCGCGGCATGCATGGTCGAAACCCATCCGGTGCTCACGCGGCATCACGACTTCATTCTTCAAGCCTGCCGTGTCCGGAATGCGGCGAATCTTCTCCGGATCCTTGCCGGTGATGCAGGCGGCAGTTGCGAGCAGGATGCTTCCAGCGCCTCCGGACGAGATCATCGCCGCGGGGACATCCAGCAATTTCGCTATACGATTTCCCGCGGCTTGCTGCAGGTCCAAAAGCGGCACAAAGCACTTCGAAGCTTCGGCCATTGCCTCCCGCGCCTGAGGGACGAGGATAGAGCCTGTCAGTGTCGTGTATGTCCCTGCAGCGTTGATGAGAGGCCTGACGCCGAGTTGCCGGTACAGGTCACCGTGCAACCCGGCCAGTTGTGCGGCGTAAGTTTTTCGCGGAATGAGTGCGGCAGCAACTGAGCTCAACAGCAAACTTCGGCGATCAAGCATAGATACACGCTCCTAAGGAACGGGCACGACCGGAAGCACGATGTGCGAGGCGCGCGTGCCGCCGTGA
>DASQEG010000532.1:0-3673 GCA_035633775.1 Bryobacteraceae bacterium | reverse complement strand
ACCGGTGTCAAAGGCAGCGTAGTAAGTTCGAACGTCGGCCCAGTAACTCTCGAGTAAGTTGAGCGCCTGCGGGTCAAGACCCGCGGCACGGGGCGTATTGGCCAGGGCAGCGGCCATCGCATTCAGGTTTGGCTGGCTGGTGGTGCCGCTCATGGAGGCAATGGCTCCATCTACGACATCGACCCCTGCATCGGCAGCTTTCAGCAGTGATGCTGCATTGATTCCGCTCGTATCGTGCGTGTGGAAGTGAATGGGAATCCCGACCTCGTCCCGCAATGCTTTGACAAGACGCTCCGCCGCATAGGGCTTGCACAACCCGGCCATATCTTTTATGGCGAGGACATGAGCGCCCATGCGCTCGAGCTCGCGTGCCATCGAGACGTAGTAATTGAGTGAATACTTCTCCCGCCGGGGATCGAGGATGTCGCCTGTATAGCAGATGGCCGCTTCGCACACCGCGTGCGTACGGCGGACCGCTTCCATGGGCACCTTCATGTTCGGTAGCCAGTTGAGGGAGTCAAAGATGCGGAAGATGTCGATCCCCTGTTTCGCTGATTCTGAGATGAACTCTTCGACGACGTTGTCAGGGTAGGCGGTATAGCCGACGGCGTTCGAAGCGCGCAGCAGCATCTGAAAGCAGATATTCGGAATGGCTTCCCGTAATCGGGCCAGCCTTTCCCACGGATCTTCCAGCAGGAAGCGGAGCGCCACGTCGAAGGTGGCGCCGCCCCACATCTCGAGGCTGTATAGCTCCGAAAGGTTGTGAGCGACGTAGTCCGCGATTTGCAACATGTCGTGAGACCGCATACGCGTTGCAAACAGAGATTGGTGAGCGTCGCGAAATGTGGTGTCCGTAAAAAGCAGACGTTCCTGCGCACGGGTCCAGCGGGCGAACCCTTCAGCACCGAGTTCCAGCAGCAGCTGGCGCGTTCCCGCAGGCGGTTCGCCGGCGTTGTGCGGCGGAGCGGCGGGATGACGCAAGCTCTGTGGCGTCGCCTTTCCCGCAACTTCCTTGTTGCCGTTGACAATTACGTCAGCGATGAAGCTCAGCAGCCGTGTAGCGCGATCCTTCCGCGGACTGAAGGCGAACAATTCCGGAGTGTCGTCCAGGAAACGGGTAGTCGCCTCGCCGTGTTGGAACGTCGGATTGTTGACGACGTTCTCAAGGAACGGAATGTTGGTGATGACCCCGCGGATCCGGAACTCCCGCAGCGCACGGTCCATGCGCTGGCAGGCTTCGGTGAAGTCTGTGCCCCAGGCTGTCACCTTCACCAGCAGCGAATCATAGTAGGGCGTAATGACCGCACCGCCATAGGCGGAAGCACCATCGAGACGGATGCCGAATCCGGCAGGAGAACGGTAGGTGTGGATTTTCCCGTAATCCGGTCGAAAGCCGTTGCCCGGATCTTCCGTGGTGACGCGGCATTGCAGTGCATAGCCGTGCAGCGGCATCGCGTCCTGCTGCGGCAGGCGCATTGTATTCCCATGCAGCTCATGCCCCTGCGCGACCAGGATCTGAGCGCGGACGATGTCGATGCCGGTGACCATCTCCGTCACCGTATGTTCGACCTGAACCCGCGGGTTGACCTCAATGAAGTACCACTCGCCTGAATCCGCGTCGACGAGAAACTCAACCGTGCCCGCGTTGTAGTAATTTGCCGCGCGCGCAAGCTGAACGGCCGCATCGGCGACCTCGCGGCGAATCCGGGCATCGAGGTCAACGGCAGGCGCTACTTCCACCACCTTCTGGTGGCGCCGCTGCACGGAGCAGTCCCGCTCGTACAGGTGAAGCAGATTGCCGTGGCGGTCACCCAGAATCTGCACCTCAATATGTCGCGCCCGCCGTATGTACCTTTCGAGGAAAACGGCATCATTTCCAAAGGCAGCTCCGGCCTCAGCCCGCGCCTCGGCAAGCCGCGCCTCGAACTCGTCAGGCGAGTTCACGACACGCATGCCGCGGCCGCCGCCGCCGAAGGCCGCTTTGATGATGAGGGGGAACCCGATGCGAGCAGCAGCATCGTGCGCAGCAGCAGGCGAGGTAACCGGGTCCTCGGTGCCCGGTATTACTGGTATGCCAGCTCGAATCGCGAGCGTCCGGGCGGCCGTCTTGTCGCCCAGCAGTTCAAGCAGTTCTGCGCTGGGCCCGACGAAGGTGACTCCCGCGCGCTCGCAAGCTCGCGGCAGGGCGGGATTCTCAGACAGGAATCCATAACCAGGGTGGATCGCATCTACGCCGTTTTCAGCAGCCATAGCTACGATCGCGTCGGCGTCAAGGTATGCCTGAACCGGTCCTTTACCCGACCCGATTCGATAAGCCTCATCAGCCTTGAACCGGTGCAGGCTCAGGCGATCCTCTTCGGAGTAAACGGCGACCGTGCGGAGACCGAGCTCGGTGGCGGCCCGGAGAATGCGAATCGCGATCTCGCCACGGTTCAAAGCAAGCAGTTTTTTCATTTGGGCTGGCGAAGTTTGTACGAGGGTAGCATGGAACATTTCCTCGAAAGGTGCGTAGTTCGAACATGCAAGGAGAGTGCAGATGATGAATCGCAGAGCTGGATTAGCACTGATTGTCGGTGCTTCGGCGGTACTTACAGGCTGTGATGAATGGGGCGATTGGGGCAGTTCTGACAGGTACCGGGAGGACTTTTCGTTCACCAAGCGGTTGCGGCCAGGCGGCCGCCTTTCGCTCGAAACCATGAACGGCGCAGTCGAGATCACCACGCATGCTGGCGACACGGTCGAAGTCACCGGCACCAAGTACGCGTCCACAAAGGACGCGCTACAGGCGCTGGAGATCGAGAGCGCCGAAGCCGACGGCAGCCTGCACATCCGAACAATCCGGCCCTCGGGATTCCGCGGAGGTATGGGGGCGCGCTACACGATCCGGGTCCCGCGGAAGGTGGAGCTCGACCGAATCGTCACCTCGAACGCACGGATTATGGTCGATGGTGTACAGGGTACAACGCGCCTCCGCACCAGCAACGGTTCAGTGCATGTGGCTGGCGTGCGAGGGCCGATCGAAGTCGAGACGACGAACGCTGCCGTGGAGTTGAAGGACAACGACGGACCAGTTATCGTCCGCACTACGAACGGGCACATTGACGCCGATGAAGTGAAGGGCTCGCTGTCGGCGACTACCACCAATGCCAGCGTTTCGGCGCGGCTTCTGAATGCTGAACAGGGCAGACCCGTAACCATCGCTACGACGAATGGTGAAGTCACGCTCACGCTTGACGGGCTCCGCGGCAACCCTGTCACGGCGAGCACGACGAACGCTTCGATTACGGTGAAGCTGCCGGCATCTGTCGGTGCCAGGCTCTCGGCAGAGACAACCAACTCCTCAGTGTCGACAGACTTTGACATCACGATGCGGGGAGCGATTTCGAAGACTAAGATTCACGGCGATATCAATGGCGGCGGAGCACCAATCACGCTTGCAACCACGAACGGAAGGGTGAACATCCAGCGGTTGTAGCCTGCGGACGCGCAGGAAAAAGCCCGCTGGCAACTGCGGGCTTTTGTCTGTGTGTTGGGGCGTGATGCTGAAAACGAAAAAGCCCGTCGGTGAGACGGGATTCAGTGATATGGATTAACTGGGCGACGTCCTACTCTCCCACGCACTTGCGCGCGCAGTACCATCGGGGCTGAGAGGCTTAACTTCCGTGTTCGGGAT
>DASQEG010000531.1:0-3935 GCA_035633775.1 Bryobacteraceae bacterium | reverse complement strand
GCACCCGGGCTGGTGAATCGAACGTTGCCCGTGTAGGAGCCTGCTGCGAGCCCGGTAATGTTGACCGAGATCGTGGCGGCCGTGCCGGTGGCACCGGTAGCCGGGGTGACCTGCAGCCAGTTCCCGCCGGCGGTCGTGGTCGGCGTAGCGGTCCATGTAAGCGCAGTGCCGGTGCTGGTCAACTGCACTGTCTGCGAAGCAGGCCCGGTCGTTGTCGTTGTTTGATGGGCGAAGCTGAGCGACGCCGGGGCGGCCCGAAGTTCACCGGACGAAGCCACGTTGAGCGTTACGCCGATGCTGAAAGCCGATTGGCCGGCAGGCGTGAAAGCGATCGCACCTGTGTAGGTACCCGGAGCAAGATTCGACGGATCAGCCGCAATCACGATCGTGCTCGGGGCCGTACCTGTTGCGGGATCGACTGAGAGCCAGTTGCCTCCGCCGGTCGTCGTGACCGCGGTGGTGTAGGACACTGCGGTGCCTGTGGCGCGCAACGCGACGGCACGCGTTACACGCGTGGTTGCGCCGGCCTGTGTCTCCAGCGTGACGGCGGACTCATCCGGTGTTACCTGACCGCCCGAGACAGTTCCGATCGTGTAGGTCACCTGGATCGGCACAGCGACCCCGGCACTCGGACCGGTTGTGGGTGTGATGTTCACTGTCCCGATGTACGTACCCGGAGTCGTCGCGGCAAACGGGCTGACACCGACGGTCACCGTCGCGGGCGTCACGTTGCTCGAAGCTTGAGCGGTGATGAAATTCTGACTCGACGAGGCGCTTACGGTAAAGCTCTGCGGGGTACCGGTTGCGCTGTTCACCGAGATCACCTGGACGGGCGGTACGCCTCCGCCGATCGGACTGCTGAACGTCAGAGTGGACGGGCTGATCGTCAGTGAGCCTGTGCCCGTGCCTGTGCCATTAATATTCACCGGGATGGTGAAGGCGCTCGCACCCGAGCCGGCCGCCGGCGTGATCGTGATGAAGCCAGACGTTCCGGCAGGAACAAGTTGCGGGGATGGCAGCGTGATCGAGACCGTCTGCGGAGCAGTGCCGCTCGTAGGCGTCAGTTGGAGACCGTAATTCACGAGATTCGTGGAAAGTACTGCCGTGTACGGGACCTGACCCATGGTGGAGCTCAACGTAAAGCTCTGGGTAATTGGCGATGTAGATCCGGTCGCATACGTGAAGTTCACAGCGGTCGGCGTCGCGTAGAAGCTGCCCGATCCGGCCTGACCGACCGTGAGATTCACGGGCACCGTGATCGTGGTAAACCCGGAGGCGGTGGGTATGAGCGAAATGGAACCCGAATAGGTTCCTGGCGCAAGCCCGACAGGGTTCGCGAGCACAGTCACTACGCTGGAGGTCGTCTGGACGCCCGGAGATGGTGAGGTCTGCAGCCAGGCAGCGTTGGACGTGCTGATGTAGTATGTCGGAATCGCGCCGGTGGTGCTGCTGACGTTGAAGCTTTGTGAAGCGGTCTGCGTTCCCGTGGGCGCACTGAAGCTTAAGCTGTTGGGCGTGGCGAAGAAGTTTCCGATCGGGTTTCCGCCGCCGCCACCGGTCCCGAAGCTCACCGGAATGCGATAGCCAGGGAGAGTGCTGCCGAACACGTTGGCATCCACATAGAGCTGTGACAGCCCAGTCGGCCGGTTGTTCGGATCGACGTTAATTGTGATGGTTCCCGGCGCCTGTACTGCGACGCTGTTGCGGCTGTTATTGACCAGCAGGCCTTGAGCGGGGGTGACGGTGATCACTCCTGTCGCTCCGCCGGCCAATGACAGGGCTACTTGCTGTCCAATGGGCGCGGCAAGATTGATCGTTACCCCACTCGGGTTGGCGACAATCTGACTGGTCGTCTGCGCCGACAACGGCAGAATTGCGGCCGCGGTTAATGCCAGTATCGCCGCGTGCCGAACTAAATGTTTTCGGTTCAACTTGCTGAGCCTCCGTGAACGAATACGAACCACGGTTAGACAATAGCAGGAAATCAAGTTAACGGCAAAAGGGAAATGGTCGCGCTGTCAGGACTGTGCCGCGGCGGTTGAGCCTCGTTGTGTGTTGCGCGCAAAGTCCGCCAGGTCGCGATTCAGGTCACTTTTGTGCGTGAAAAACAGTCCGTGAGAGGCACCGACATAAATTTGAAGACGGCTGTTCGGGATCATTGCGGCTGCCCGCCGAGCCGTATATTCCAGTGGCTGAAAGGGGTCCTCGTCGCCATGTATTAGCAGAGTCGGAATGTCAAACGCCGACATGTCCGATCTGAAGTCCGTCTGGTTGACCTTCTTATATAGCTCCAGCATTGCGTATGCATCGGACCGGTGGCACAGGCTGAGCGCCCAGCCGATAATCTCGGCGGATGCAGGGACTCCGTTGCGGCCTGTCCCGAAGAAACCCGGCGCCACTTCCGCGAGCAGCTTTGGCCGGTCCGTCTGCAGACCTGCGAGGAAGTGGTCGTAAACAAGCGCGCGGTCCATCCCGTCCGGATTGTCATCGGCTTTCAGCAAATAAGGTGTGTTTGCGGCCACAAGAACGGCGGAACAGATTCGTGCACTTCCGTGACGCGAGAGATAACGTGCAATCACACCACCTGCCAATGAGAAGCCGACGAGCGTCACCGCGGACAAATCCCGTTGCTCCAAAACATCCGCGAGGTCGTCGGCGAGACGATCGAAGTCGTATCCCTCACCAGGCCGACTCGAGCGGCCGCATCCGCGCTGGTCGTAGGAGACGCACCGGAAGCCGCTGCTGATCAGCGCGGGTATTTGGTATTCCCACATGTCCGAGTCCATAGCCCATCCATGGACGAGCACAATCACCGATCCCGAGCCGCGATCGCTTACCGAAAGAATGATTCCATCCGAAGTCTTCACCGAAGTTGCGGCGACAGAGGTCAGGTCATCGACAGAGTTCATGGGTCGAGTCTGCCGTAGGCAGTGGTTCTGAATCAATTACCCCAGAGGTAATGGCGTTTGGTGCACGACTGCCCTATGCTGTCGCTATGGCTCGAGCCGCATCACTCGGAAGCATGCTTCGGGAATGGCGCACGCGCAGGCGCATGAGCCAGCTGGATGTGGCGAGCGAAGCGAATGTCTCAGCCCGGCACGTCAGCTTCATCGAGACAGGGAGATCTTTGCCCAGCCCCGAGATGATCGTCCGACTTGCGGAGGCTCTGGATGTTCCACTGCAGGAAACGAACGCCTTGCTGACGGCAGGTGGGTTCGCGCACAAGTATTCTCAGCACGAGCTTGGTGATGAAGATCTCGCAACGATCTCCCACGCAATTCAATCTGTCCTGACCGGCCACGAACCGTATCCGGCGCTGGCGGTGGATCGTTACTGGAACATGCAGATGGCGAATCGAGCCGTGACTCCGCTGCTGGCCGGCGTCGCACCGGGTCTTCTGGCGCATCCGGTCAACGTGTTGCGTCTAACTCTGCATCCCGAGGGGATGGCGCCCAGAATTGCAAATCTCGCGGAGTGGCGCAACCACCTGCTAAGCCGGCTTCGTCAGCAGGTCGAGCGTACCTGGGATCCCGTCTTGCGGAATCTGCTCGACGAGCTCGTAAGCTTGCCGGCCCCGCCCGAGGGTCGCGCAGATCACTCAGACCCGCCCAGAATGGTCGTTCCGCTTAGCTTGAGAGTTGGTTCCGGCATCGTCGATCTGATTAGCACAACGATGGTGTTCGGCACTGCCCTTGATGCGAGCCTGGCTGAGCTGGCGATCGAGGCGTTCTACCCCGCCAACGAGAGTTCGTCGCGCATGTTGCACGACATCCTCGGTGACAGCGGCTAAGCACGTAAGGTACATGGCCGAACGTCACTGCACTCCGGAGGGGTCGTCAAAGCGCGGCAAAGCCTCCAGCAGCTGCCATTCACCGAGGACCGCATCTTCGAGGCGACCGCGTGGTTCACAACTGATGCCGGATCCGGCCACAAGG
>DASQEG010000530.1:0-4928 GCA_035633775.1 Bryobacteraceae bacterium | reverse complement strand
GGCGAATGGGGCGTGGGGCAGCATGAGGTAAATGTCGGGTACGGGCACGTTCTCGAGATGGCGGACAATCACGCGCTTTACAAGCAGTGCCTTAAGGAGGTCGCCGACCAGCTCGGTGTCAGTGTGACGTTCATGGCAAAGCAAGGCCAGGGACAAGCCGGTTCCGGTTGCCACATTCATCTGAGCCTTTGGCGCGACGGTCGGAGTATCTTCCCCGGTGAACATCAGCTTGGTCCCGTTCGATGTTCGAACGAGTTTCGCTGGTTTCTCGGCGGCTGGATCGCACATGCGCCCGAGTTCATGGTTTTCTACGCTCCCACTATTAACTCTTACAAGCGGTTCGAAGACCTGTCCTGGGCGCCCACACGCCTGGCCTGGAGCCACGACAATCGGACAGCCGGGTTTCGTGTTGTCGGGCGTGGTTCCAGCCTCCGGATTGAATGCCGCATCCCTGGCGCCGACGTCAATCCATATCTCGTTTTCGCCGCCTCGTTAGCTTCGGGCCTCGACGGCATAGCTAACAAAATCGAACCGGCTCCGGCGTTTGAAGGCGATATCTACGCGGCAGGTGCACTACCGCGCGTTCCTTACACACTGGAACACGCGGTGGATGCGTTTGAGGGCAGTGCCTTCGCCAAAGAGGCGTTCGGGACGGATGTAGTCGAGCACTATGCGCACTTCTATCGAAGTGAGCAAAAGGCGTTCGAACGCGCTGTGACCGACTGGGAGCGGCGCCGCTATTTCGAGAGGATCTGACCGATGCGACTAAAAGGACAGGTTGCCCTGATTACCGGAGCCGGTAACGGAATTGGAAAGGAGTCCGCTCACTTGTTTGCTCAGGAAGGCGCCTCCGTCGTTGTCGTAGACCTGCACCAGGAAGCGGCGGAAGAGGTCGCCTCATCGATCGTGAGCGATGGAGCGGATGCGATCGCCGTCCGAGCGGACGTGTCGAAAGCTCCGGATTGTGAGCACATGGTGGGCGAGGCTGAGCGCAGGTTTGGTAAGCTTACCGTTCTTTTCAACAACGCCGGGATCTCGCACGCGAACGACGACGACGCCATCACAACTACCGAAGACGTGTGGGACCTGACCTTTCAGGTAAATGTTAAGGGCGTTTTCCTCGGATGTAAGTACGGCATTGCCGCACTTCGCCGCGCTGGTGGCGGCTCGATCATCAACACTGCATCGTTCGTCGCGCGACTCGGTGCTGCCACGCCGCAGCTGGCTTATACGGCGAGTAAAGGGGCAGTCCTGGCGATGACTCGCGAGCTTGCCTGCATTCACGCCCGCGAGAACATCCGGGTAAACGCTTTGTGCCCTGGTCCGCTGCGAACTGAGCTCCTCATGAAGTATCTGAATACCGAGGAGAAGAAGCAGCGCCGTCTTGTGCATATTCCTATGGGTCGGTTTGGCGAGGCACGGGAGATCGCCCAATCCGCCCTCTTCCTCGCCTCGAGTGAGTCCTCCTTCATGACTGGCGCAGAGTTTCTCGTTGATGGTGGGATTACGTCGGCTTACACTACACCCTTATGAGGGCCCAGAAAACGATCTCACCGGTGGACGGGCGCGAGCTCGTCGTGCGTCCGCTCGCGACCGGCGCTGAGATCGCGGCGCTTCTGCAACGTGCGACGGCCGCTCAGAAAGTTTGGAAGGCTGTACCGCTGCCGGAGCGAATTGCGATTATCGAACGGTTCGTCACGCTCATGGAGGCCAGGGCTGACGAGATTGGGGAAGAGCTGACGTGGCAGATGGGACGTCCCGTTCGTTATTCGCCCAACGAGATTCGGCGCGGTTTTGCCGAGCGTGCGCGTTACATGGCGAGCATTGCTCCTGAGGCGCTGGAAGACGTCCTCTTGTCACCAAAGCCAGGCTTCAGCCGCTTCATCCGGCGTGAGCCTCTCGGAGTTGTGCTGACCATAGCCCCGTGGAACTACCCTTACCTCACTTCCGTAAACTGGGCAATACCGGCGCTACTGGCCGGTAACGCCGTCGTCCTCAAGCCTGCGGCGCAAACTCCGTTGTGCGCGGAGCGATATGCCGAGGCTCTGCAGGAAGCCGGCTTGCCGGAGAGCGTGTTCCAGGTGCTCCATGCGGCGCACGCGGACGTCGAAAACATGATTGCGGAGGGCACCGTCGACTTCGTGGCGTTCACCGGCTCTGTCGAGGGGGGCCGTACCGTGCAGAAGGCTGCAAGCCATCGGTTCATCGGAGTGGCTCTGGAGCTGGGCGGCAAGGACCCCGCGTATGTACGCCACGATGCGGACCTGAAGCATGCCGTCGAGAATCTCGTGGACGGTGCAATGTTCAACTCGGGCCAGTCGTGCTGTGGTATCGAACGGATCTACGTGCACCGAGCGATTCACGACGAATTTGTCGAGCGTGCAGTTGCGTTGTCGGGCGAGTACCGGCTCGACAATCCGCTCAAGAGCGAAACGACACTGGGACCAATGGTTCGCTCGGCCGCGGCGGAGTTCGTTCGAGAGCAGGTTGCCGAAGCCGTGGCGCGCGGTGCGGTCGCGCATCTCAGCCGCCGCGATTTCCCCGCGGATGAGCCGGGCACGGCGTACCTGGCACCGCAGGTTCTCACGAACGTCGATCACACAATGCGAGTGATGACCGAAGAGACGTTCGGCCCTGTTGCCGGCATCATGGCCGTGGACTCCGATGAGCAGGCAGTTCGCCTGATGAACGACAGCCGTTACGGACTGACTGCATCTGTCTGGACCAGGGATGAGGCAGCGGCGCTCCGCATCAGCGAGCAGATCGAGACCGGCACCTGTTTTATGAACCGCTGCGATTACCTGGATCCGGCTCTGGCCTGGACGGGAATCAAAGACTCGGGGCGCGGCTGCGCTCTGAGCGTACTCGGCTTCGAACAGCTGACACGGCCCAAGTCTTACCATTTCCGCACTACTACGACGTGATCGGTCTTCTCCAGTGCGACCACGTCGCCGAGTCGTTCCGATCGATCGACGGCGACTACGATGAGATGTTCCGTCGCTGGCTGCCCGCTGAATGGAAGATCTACGACGTTACGCTGGGCGAGGGTCCTTCAAATCCCCAGGAATGCGATGCTTATGTCACAACAGGCTCGCGTGCATCGGTCTACGACGACGAGCCATGGATTCATCACTTCGCCGGAATTGTTCGTACGTTGTTCGCTGCGCGGCGACCGCTGGTGGGGGTTTGCTTCGGCCATCAGATGATCGCTCACGCTATGGGCGGGCGCGTCGAGCGGTGTGCTCGTGGGTGGGGCATTGGAGTTCACGAGTTCGCGGTTTGCCGTGAGGAATCCTGGATGCAGCCGCGAACGACTGCATTTCGCGTGCTGATGAGCTGTCAGGACCAGGTGGAAGAACTGCCCGACGGAGCGGTCGTCCTTGCCCGCAATGCACATTGTCCGGTAGGGTTATTTCGGCTCGGGACGCTGCTCGGCTTGCAGGGACACCCTGAGTTCTCGGCCACGTACGCGGAAGCTCTTATCCGCCACCGCGCATCGAAAATAGGTCCTGACCGCGTTGCCGCCGGGCTGGGATCGCTCACTCAGCCGGTTCGGAGTGACCTGCTACGTGAGTGGGTGGAGCACTTCGTGACGCAAAGCTCCTCTTCAAACCAATAGATACAATGAACGGCATCCCAGATTCACTGGAGCTTTTTGCCACGCGATTGATCTACGTGCGGGAGCAGCGAAACGCAGTCACGACGGCGTCACGCCCTTGCCGCACCGCGTGTGACTGTCGGCGCACCATCTGAGCCCGGAATGACTTGCGTTAGATCCTCGTTCAGCACGGATGGGCACCGCTTTGCCTCAATATGCTCGACACCAACTCGGTTCCCGCGTGTGGCTGACATAAGATCGTTTCCTTGGATCGTCCTAGAGTCCGCTGCTGCAGGTCGAATATCTCGCCGCCGAGAACCGAATCCTGCGGGCGCACGTCCCAGCCCGGCGGCGGCTCTCTGACGCCCAACGTGCCCCGGTCAGCGAGATCGGGAAACGACTCGGGCGAAACGGTGCGGCGAAAATCGCGCAAGTGGCCAGGCCGACACGATTCTAGGCTGGTGGCGGAAGCTGGTGGCTTGGCGCGGTCCGGCGACGTACTATGTCCTGTTTGTAATCCAGCTGGAGAAACGACGCGTAACGCTGGCCGGGATCACCCGACAGAGGAGTGGATCCAACAGGTCGCCCGCAATCTGACCGACGCCGACCCGGGCGCTCTTCTGGGGCCACTGATATGTGCTGCATGACCGCGACACGAAGTTGTGCGACATCTTTCGGTCGATGCTTCGCGCTGGAGGCGTGGAACCGCTACGGCTTCCGGCGCGTTCTCCCAATCTGAATGCGTTCGCTCAAAGACCGGTCGGCGAGGGCTCACTCAGGCGGGCGCTGAACGAGTACGTTGCGCATTTCCACAATGAGCGGAACCATCAGGGGAAGGGAAATGTCCTGCTGTTCCCAGAGCCGATCGGGCCTGGAGCCTCAGCCGGTGGTCGTGTTGAATGCAGGGAGCGTCTGAGCGGCCTGCTCCGGTACTACAGCCGCGCTGCATGATTATTTTGACCGTACGAGTAGCGGTTGTCGACTTTGGGACCAGCAAGATCTCTCGGGCGCCCCTCGAGCCCGTGCTGACCAACAACGACTGGGGGCCGTTCGCCGGGCTGATGCTGCCGGGGACGAGGAGGATGCCATAGGCGAAGACACCCGGCCACACGTCCAGTATCAACTCGTATCCCCGGTACCGGGTTGGTTGAGGATCAGGCGGGAACGGGCGTTTACCGGGATGCCGCGCGTGTGTCCTGGACCGTGACTCGGGATCGTTCCGACAACGCGTGAACGGGAGCGACGGTGCGACGATTCGGTCCGCTCAGCATGCCCAGCGCTTAGTCGAGGTGCACGGCACGATCGCCTCGCACTTCCGCCCTCGATGTCA
>DASQEG010000529.1:0-5729 GCA_035633775.1 Bryobacteraceae bacterium | reverse complement strand
ACCGCGGTCCGTCTACTTTACACACGAGCGGCGGGATTGGCTTTTCGCACTCGCAGGTGGACTGCCGGCGATTGTTGTAGCGGCTGTGCTTCTGGGGATTGGCGGTTATCCGGCCAGAGTTCAGTGGACGCTGGGTCTGGTGATCGCCGCCGGGTGGCTCGGCTGTGCATCAGCGGTCCGGGAGCGGGTCGCATCGCCGCTGCGAACCCTCGCCAGTCTGCTGGAAGCTATGCGCGAGGGCGACTACTCCATCAGAGCTGTTGGCGCGCGAGGCGAGGACGCATTGGGCGAAGTCATGCAGCAGGTCAATATGATGGGCGCGACGCTGAGAGCGCAACGGCTCGGGGCGCTGGAAGCAACCACCCTGCTGCGGAAGGTCATCGAAGAGATCGACGTTGCGATCTTCGCCTTCGACTCTGAGGGCTTGCTGAAACTGGTGAACCCCTCGGGGGAGCGGCTGCTCGGGCAGCCCTCCGAACGCATCATGAATCTGCATGCCACCGAGCTCGGGTTGGCGGAGTTCCTCGAAGGTGAGCGCACGCGGACGGTCCAGCGAACGTTCTCAGGTGCTACGGGCCGCTGGGGCGTCGGTCGCTCCTCGTTTCGCGAAGGCGGACTGCCGCACCATCTGCTGGTGCTGACAGACCTGACGCGCCCGCTGCGCGAAGAGGAGTTGCAGGCGTGGCAGCGACTGGTTCGTGTGCTCGGTCACGAGCTGAACAACTCTCTCACTCCGATCAAGTCGATCGCAGAGAGCCTTGCCACGATCATGAGACGCACACCTCGGGCCGACGACTGGGAAGAAGATATGCTGCACGGGCTCGGCATCATTGCAACGCGCAGCGAAGCATTGAGCCGCTTTCTCGGATCGTACGCCCGGCTGGCGAAGCTGCCCCGACCACGCTTCGGCAGGGTGGACGTTGCTGACTGGATCGCCCGTGCGTGCGCCATGGAGACGCGGCTGCCGCCCCGACTGGAACCAGGTCCCGATGGCAGCATCCAGGGTGACCGCGACCAGCTGGAACAGCTGCTGATCAACGTGATACGCAATGCCGCTGACGCATCGCTCGAAACCGGAGGCACGGTTCAGGTGGCCTGGACGCGGAGCGCATCACAGCTGACCATAAGTATTCGTGACGAAGGCCATGGGCTGCCCGATAGTGCCAATCTGTTCGTTCCGTTCTTCACAACGAAGCCAGGCGGATCAGGGATCGGCCTGGTCCTGAGCAGGCAGATCGCCGAAGCGCACGGTGGATCATTGATGCTGCAGAACCGCACGGACCGACAGGGCTGTGAGGCTCTGCTTACGATACCGGGCTAGAGCGCCGGCTCCCCCACGCTGGGTCTGACCTCGCCGGCTCGGCTGAGCGACCAGCGAGCGGCAACCGGGCCGACCAGCTCGAAAATCGCAACGGCAGCGAGGACTACAGTCGCGACCGTGCCGGCAAGTGACGGGAAGCGATCGCTGGTGACCAGCACAAGGCCGATCGCCAGACCCGCCTGTGACAGCATCGAAGGTCCGAGCAGCTTCTGAACGACAGGATCAAATCCCATCCAGCGACCGCCGATGCGCGCGCCGACCAGCTTCCCGGTCGCCCGGCCGATTGCATAGATGACGCCCGAGACACCGAGCGTAGGCAAAAGCGCGAGGTTCAGGTCGGCGCCGGCGATCACGAAAAAGATTGCGTAGAGCGGTGGATCGGTTCGGGACAGAGCAGCGAAGAGCGCTTTGCTTCGTGCCGACAGGTTCACCATCGTCGCACCGACTGCCAGGCTGGAGATCAGTGGCGACAAACCGAGCGCGTTTGAGACACCCACAGCGAGCAGAACACACCCTGTAAGCAGAATCAGGATCTCGCCGTGTTCGTGGACCTGAGACGCCCACGCAGCCAGCAGCAGGCCGATGAGGTAGCCCAGGCAAAGCGAGCCGATCATCTGCCACAGCAGCGGCCACACAGCAACAGACAATGCTTCAAGGAACGTCGCAGGAGTTCGCAACGATAGCTCCACCAGGGACGCGGCGACACTGAACGCGATCAGGCAGACGATGTTGTTGATGGCGATCAGTCCTGTCAGCGTCTCGCTCAGCGGGCCGGACGAGTTACATTCACGCATCACCATCAGAGTGGATGCCGCCGCAGTCTCGATCGCAATGGCTCCGAGCAGGAGAGATACCGGCCAGGGCTGACCAATTAGCAGCATGCCGGCGAAGACCAGAGTTCCTGCCATCGCCGACTCGATCAGGGTGACCGTTCCGACGCTTGCGCCGAAGCTCCGGACGCGCTGCCATTCGAAGACAGATCCGATCGAGAACAGGATCAGCCCCAGAGCGACCTGACTGAAGACTTCGAGTGCCTGCAGGTTGTGGTGGCTGATCCAGCCGTAGCCGGATGGTCCGACGGCGACTCCCGCAAGAATGTAGCCGGTGACCTCGGGAATACGTGCGAACTTGACCAGATGTCCGGCGAGCAGCGCGAGTAGCAGGATCAGGCCGATAGCTGCCAGCTCGTTCACGGCAGCAGCACTCCGGTCAAACGTCCGTCTCGCCGGACAACAAGCCACACTGGCCCTTTGCGGTCGAGCAGTGCCGGGTCCGCCACCTCGTCACCCGATCTGAGCCCTGCTTCCTGATGGCGCGAGCCAGGCGCCACTGCGGTCAGGGTGACATACCCGGAGCGTGCGAGCCTGTACGCAGGCGAAGTCGGGAGCGTCAGGCGACGCCCATTCCGCTGGAGAGTGATTTTGCCCTCGAGTGCCAGAACATCCTCGGTGCTCGCAATCTTACGGTTGCCTGTTTGCAGCAGCAGATCTCCGGGCAGAATACCGATAACGTCAGCCCTGCTCCCGGTTCGCACCTCACTGACAAAGATCCCGCCGTCCGCGATCCGCAGAGCCTTGCGTTCGACGTCCGACGGCTGTCGTATGCGGATGCCGAACTCCTGCCACGGTAAGGCATCGGCTCCAGGCTGCGATTCGAGCAGCCGCTGCACGGAGTCGTGCGTCAGTGCCGTCCACGTGCCCTGGCACCGCACGACCATGCCAAGCGCTGCCCCCGACACATCGAAGACGCCGGCTCCGGCCCACGCTTCATCCAGCGGCGTGTTAAACAGCAGCTTTCGCAGGTCCTGGCCGCCGCAGCTAACGTGTGCAGTGCCCCCAAGCAGTCCGGACGAGAAGATGAGATTTCCTTCGGGGTTCCGGGCGGCCAGCACAACCCATCCGCCCTGTTCGAAGCGTTCCTGAGAAGCGAGCGCAATGGGCTGCAGGCCGGCTGTTTCTGCCACCACAGCCACCTGCGCCGGTGTCAGCTCGGGTCCACTTGTCACCACCTGCCCTGTGGTCCAGCGGACCCCGGTCGCCTGAGCCGATGGAACCCAGACCAAATGCGGTGCTGTGCGACGCGCACGGTCGGCAAGATAGTCCGAGATCTGCCGCATCTCCGATCCCCGAACGGCGAAGGCGGGAGGTGCTGCTTCGACTTTCTTCGGCGGCTCTGGCCGTCTTAAGTAACTGCCTACTGCGAGAACCGCGCCTGCAGCAATTGCAAGGGCGGCGGCGTAGCGTTGGCTCGGCACTCCTACATTGAAGCAGCAGGGCTCAGGTAAGCTCCCGGCTCTACAATGAAGGCAGATGCTTAGCACCAGCCGCGTACTCGCCGGGCTACTGATCGTGTTGTTCGCGGGATTCCTCTACTCGATCCACGATGTCTTCGAACAGCGGGTAGTGGAAGCTGGCGACACGGCACCGAAGTTTTCCGTGACGACGGAAGCGGGTCAGAGGATCGGCAGTACTGACTTCAACGGCAAACTCCTGATGGTGAACTTCTGGGCTACGTGGTGCCCCCCATGCGTGGAGGAGATGCCGTCACTGAACCAGTTCGCTAAGGAGATGTCGCCGCAGGGCGTCGTCGTGCTCGGTGTCAGCATCGACCGTAATGAGAAGGCTTATCGTGATTTCCTGGCGCGCAACCGGCTGGCGTTTCAGGTCAGTCGTGACCCGGAGGAGAACATAAGCAGCAGCTATGGAACGTTCAAGTGGCCGGAAACTTACGTGATCAATCGCGAGGGTAAAGTGGTTCAAAAATTTGTCGGTCCACGAGACTGGACCGATCCTCAGATCGTGAGCTCGATACGGTCCCTGCTATGAGTGCTGCCATCGACACCGCCCGAGCGGAGTTGATTGCTCTGCTGGGAGAACGCGGCGTGCTTCATCGTCGCGAAGACCTGACGCTGTACGAGTACGACGGCGGCGTGGACAAGCACCGGCCGGATCTGGTTGCGTTTCCAAGGACTACAGCGGAGGTGGTAGGGATCGTCCAGCTCGCGAACCGGCTGGACATCCCGTTTACGGGCAGAGGCGCCGGTACCGGTCTCAGCGGCGGGGCAATTCCCCGCGAGGGCGGCATCACGGTAGCGTTTGCCCGCATGAATCGCATTCTCGAACTTGACTTCGTGAACCAGAGAGCCGTGGTAGAGCCCGGAGTTGTAAATCTCGACATCACGCAGGCTGTTCAGGGAGAGAAGTTCTTTTACGCCCCCGATCCTTCAAGCCAGCGTGCCTGCACAATCGGTGGCAACGTTGCTGAGAACGCCGGAGGGCCGCACACGCTCGCCTACGGTGTCACGACCAATCATGTGCTGGGCATCGAGGCGGTGCTTGCGGACGGGTCTGTCATTGCGGTCGGGGGCAAGGAAGTCGATCTGGCGGGCTACGACCTTACCGGTCTGCTGACCGGTTCCGAGGGCACGATGGCGCTGATTACCAAGGTGATCGTGCGGCTGATGCGTGCTCCTGAGACGATCAAGACGGCCCTGGCGATCTACGAACGAACCGAGGATGCGGGTGACACTGTGGCGCAGATCACCGCCCGTGGGATCGTGCCGGCCGCTATCGAGATGCTGGACGGCGTCATGCTCCGCATGGTCGAGGAAGCGACACATGCGGGGTATCCTCTCGATGCTCAGGCAGTGCTGCTGATCGAGGTTGAAGGGCTGAGGGAGGCGTGCGAGGAGCAGATTGAACTTATCCGTGAAGCTTGCGCTTCATGCCACGCGCGGGAGTTCCGAATCGCTCAATCAGCCGAGGAGCGGGATCTTCTGTGGAAGGGACGCAAGAACGCCTTCGGTGCTGTTGGGCGCGTCAGTCCGTTCTATTACGTGCAGGACGGTGTGGTGCCGCGGACCCGCATAGCCGACACGCTCCGCTACATCGGGACAGTAGCCGATAAGTACGGTCTGATCATTAGCAACATCTTCCACGCGGGTGACGGCAACATGCACCCGATCATTCTCTTCGATGCGCGGAAACCCGGCGAGCTGGAGAGTGCGCAGAAAGCCGGCGAAGATATTCTTGCTTACTGCATTTCGGTTGGCGGGTCGATCACCGGCGAGCACGGGGTTGGGATGGAGAAGATGGAGCTGATGGCCCAGCAGTTCACGCCGGACACGCTGGACATGATCGGCAGTCTGAAGTCTTTGTTTGACCCGGGCTGCCGGCTAAACCCCGGAAAGGTTCTGCCCATTGGACGCGGCTGTCTTGAGATTAGACAGAAGCCGCTTACGGCGGGTGCGACCGTCTATTAGATAGACCCCGGCGCAAAAAGAGAGAGGGCACCCTCCGGAAAGAGAGCGCCCCCTCGAAGAAAACAACCCGAAGCTGCTTAGAAGGTGAACTTGATACCGATTCGGGCGTTGAAGCCGGGATTGAAGATGTCATCCAGGCCATAGCGC
>DASQEG010000528.1:0-18482 GCA_035633775.1 Bryobacteraceae bacterium | reverse complement strand
CGAACAGCACCACACGTCCGGCTCCAACCCGCGCTTCTGCAAGGGCGGTCCTGCCGGCGATCACGCGCTCGCCGCTAAGCCAGCCGCTGGCGAGTACGTTCTTCTGTGCATACCGGGCGACCGAGCGAACTGCTCTGTCGCCTTTGTTGTAATCCGACAGCAAGGTCACATCCCACGCCTGTCCACCGCTTTGAAACGCGAAGGCATCGGCGGGCATGCCAAATCCGATCGGGTGCGAGTTGTCAACGCTGATGCGCAGAATCGAGCCCGGACAATAGTAGCCCGGTGTTTGAGGTGCGCCATCGTCGGACGACACCTGACGGCTCAGTACGGAGCGCAACGGCAGGGGAAACAAGTGCACCGGCAATTCAGAAGCGGCGTCGAAAGTAATGACCGTTCCCCCGGCTCGGACGAATTCGTGGAGAAGGGCTGCTCCGTTCAGGCCGATGCCTCCTGTGTACTCAGGGCGCTGCTGTGCGGGTGAGTCGAAGGATCGGATACGGCCTACGTGCTCGCCCTCACGCCAGCCGTGAAGAATGGAAGCCACCGGCTCCGACGCAAACAGAATCGTGTCAAACCGCTTCCGCAGATCAGGACGGCCAAAGTCGGCCTTGCCGATCCGGGTAAACGGAACGCCGTAATAGTCAAGCAGCCATTCGGTCCATCCGGTATCCATGTTGGGCGACGAGGGTTCGTAAAGCGCCAGTCGCGGCACCCGCAGTTCCCACGCCGCGCGGGCGAACTCGGCATCTGGTTTCCGGAGCAGAGCACCCTTTGACGACCAGCGGAGAGACTCGCCCGCTTTGAGACTCGCCGCTACCGCGTGGAACGCCGCATTCTCCCTGCTGTTCCAGGACCGCTCAGGGGCAGCGATATCGGGCAGCGTTTCCAGGTCGGCCTGAAAAGCGTCTTCAGCGCGGTGCGTGGAGACGCCCATCTGCATCGGCAGCGTCCATCCTGCGACGTCATAGGGACGCTTTGTCGGGCCGGCGGTTCCCGAACGGATTTCCGGATAGCGCTGCGGTTCCATCAGGTCCGCAAGGTAGGGCCGAAATGGCTGCCCGGCGAGCAGGACCCGTGTACCGGCGGGCCATTCGCGGCTGCCGGTGCGGAAAGCAGCCCTGGCGCGATTCACCCTGATGCCGCTCAACTGAAGCCGGCGGAGCATCTCATCCGCGCTCGACGGGTCCCATTGATCCTGAGGAACGATCCACGCGTATGGCTGGCTTCGCGTGCCGGCCTCGATGTTGTCGATGGCCATCCTCCAGCTCTTCAGCAGAAAGTCGGGTTTGCGTGACGAAGCCAGGTCAAGGATGGCAAAGTCCGCTGTGAGCATGTATTCAATGGCCTCGCGTGTGCCCCATTTACCGCCCATCCACGGCCGCTGATAGAAGACGGTCGGTTCTTTTGTCGGCATCCCGTTGCCGAACCGTTCGGGGAATTCACTGGATTTGTAAACTCTCGGCGTGGCGTACCCGTTCAAAGCCGTCTCAGTCAGAATTCCGTGCATGTTGTGGAACGCCGGCACAGACCTCAAGCCACCGTTCCACCAGGCGTCGAATCCGTAATACGAGAGGATGCCCGGCTTGTTCTCACGGGCGAACCGGTCTTTCATCGCAGAGCCGATCAGATTGATCCCTTCCATCACGGTTGCCGGGATGTTCGGGTTCAGCGGTTCGGCGTAAGGCGGTACGAAAATACGCGCCGGGAAGGCAGGCGACTGGTGCTGGTTGTAGACGATCTGTGGGTACCATTCACGAAACAGCAGCTTGCTTACGTTGCGCGTCTCGGCCAGGTTCATCATGAACCAGTCGCGGTTATTGTCGTGGCCGGCATACTTCTGGTACAGCCTGGGAAGCGGTGCGAGCTCATACGGCGTGCCCACGTTTCCCCGGTACCAGTCCACGATCATGTCCAGGCCGTCAGGGTTGATAACCGGGATCTGCAGCAGCACTGTCTCGCGCCGTATCCTACGCGTTTCTTCATCTTCACCAGTGACCACGCGGTACGCCAGTTCCGGGGAGTGCTGAGCTGGAGCAACCTCGCTCGCATGGAGGCCCGAGTCGATCCATACGAATACCTTTCCTTCCGCTGCAAGCGATTGTGCTTCATCGCGTGAAGCCTCTCCGAGTGCAAGCCTGCGGTTGATCTCTTTCAGGCGCTCCAGATTCTTCAGGTTCTCAGGGGAGGAGATGATGGCAAGCCAGGAAGGCTTTCCCATGGACGTCTTTCCGTACTCGACGAGTCGTATACGGTCACTGGCCCCCGCGAGCTTCTGGAAGTAGCCAATGATTTCCTGATAGTTGGCCAGTTTGTAGTCCGTGCCAGGCTCATAACCGAGATGGTCCCTGGGTGTCGGCGGCACGGCGGCCGATGCCAGAAAAGCCGCCGCCAGCAATACGACAACCGCTCCCCTGATCTGCAACATATGGCAAACATAGTAGCGAACGAGCCATCGTCCACAATGGAAAACATGCCGGTTTCGAGAGAAGCAAAATTCCGCGCAGGGCTGGCTCAGTTCGCATGCTCAACAGATGCCGACGAGAACCTCCGGAAAGCGGTCGAGAGCATCGGCGAGGCGGCGAGCAAGGGAGCGCAGGTAGTGTGCCTGCCCGAGTTGTTCCGTTCGCAGTACTTCTGCCGTGAGGAGAACGCCGAGCTGTTCGATCTCGCCGAGCCGATCCCCGGGCCTTCCACCGAGGCGATCGGCAAAGCGGCCGCGAGGCATGGAGTCGCAGTCGTAGCCTCTCTGTTCGAGCGCCGAGCGCCCGGTTTGTACCACAACACAGCCGCGATGATCGATGCTGACGGGTCGCTGCTGGGTATTTACCGGAAGATGCACATTCCGGATGACCCGCTCTACTTCGAAAAGTTCTACTTCACTCCCGGCGATACGGGGTTCCTTAATTTCGACACGCAATTCGGACGTGTCGGCACTCTCGTCTGTTGGGACCAGTGGTATCCCGAAGGCGCACGTTTGTCGGCCCTCAAGGGCGCCTCGGTGCTGTTTTATCCGACAGCCATCGGCTGGCACCCGGCGGAGAAGGAGCAGTACGGTGCCGCTCAACTCGATGCCTGGCGCACCATCCAGCGCGCTCACGCCATCGCAAACGGGATTTACGTGGTGGCCGTCAACCGCATCGGCTTTGAAGGACCGCAGGATAACGGTCTCGAGTTCTGGGGATCCTCATTTCTCGCCGATCCGTTCGGGCAAATCATAGCGCAGGCGTCGACTGATAAAGAGGAAGTACATATCGCAGAGATCGACCCGCGACGCATGGACGAAGTGCGGCGGAACTGGCCCTTCCTTCGCGACCGCAGAATCGATGCCTACTCCGCCCTCACCAGCCGGTGGATTGGCGGATGAGCATCCGTTATCGGATGCCTGCTGAATGGGAGCCGCACGAAGGAACCTGGATTGCATGGCCCCATGAGAAGACAGACTGGCCTGGGAAGTTCGGCCCTGTCGGCTGGGTCTATTGCGAGATCGTACGCAAGCTGGCGCAAGTGGAGCGCGTCCATATTCTTATCCGCAACGCTGCCGCAGAGCGGGCCGCCCGGCGCATGCTGAAGCAGAGCCACGTTGCGATGGGGGCGGTTGAATTCGTGCACATCGCCACCGACCGAAGCTGGACACGTGATTACTGTCCGATTTTCGTGCGCAATGTGGAGGGCTCACCGCTGGTTCTTGACTGGCGCTTCAACGGATGGGCGAAGTACGAAAACTGGCAGGTGGATGATGCGGTGCCTGCGCAGATCGCTGAGCGACTCGGTATGTCCTCGCGCCAGCCGGTGCTCGGAGACCGGCGTGTTGTGCTCGAAGGCGGCAGTATCGACGTAAACGGGGCCGGTTCGATGCTCACGACGGAAGAATGCCTGCTCAGCGACGTACAGGCACGTAACCCCGGACTGTCACGTCAGGACCTGGAAGCTATCTTTCGCGAGTATCTGGGTGTCACCAACACACTCTGGCTGAGAAATGGAATCGCCGGCGACGATACTCATGGTCATGTGGACGATCTGGCCCGGTTCGTTTCCGCGAACACGGTCGTCGTGGCGACGGAATGGGACCGAACTGAAGCAAACTATGAACCGCTGAAGGAAAACGTCGCACTGCTGCGGCGGATGAAGGACCAGGAAGGGCAGCCGCTTCGGGTTGTTCCACTGCCGATGCCGCGGCCAGTGTACTTCGATGGCCAGCGCCTGCCGGCGAGCTACGCCAACTTTTATATTGCGAACAAGCTGGTGCTCGTACCCACGTTTAACGATCCAGCTGACCGCGAGGCTCTCGCGACTCTTGCGGAAGTGTTCCCCGATCGGGAAGTCACCGGCATCCACTCCGTGGATCTTGTTCTGGGGCTGGGAACCTTGCACTGCCTCACGCAGCAGCAGATCGCATGAGGGCAGGAGGCCAGAAAAGGAAGCGCAGGCGTGGCGAGCGAATTAGCGTGCCGTCATCGACCGTCCACGTTCCGGACTGGCTGGATTCCAGGTTGGCCGGGTTGAACGTGACGAAGGAGCTGTTGCCTACGTGAGCCGTGCTGCTCAGCCCCCGCCTACGAACTGCACAATTTCGATCTCCGCTCCCGCGGCGACTTGTGCCGACTCCCAGTCGTGCTGACGGACGATAGCGCGGTTCAGTTCCACCGCCACGCGATCAGCAGGAAGCTCCAGATGTTGAAGGAGCGTGCGTACGTTCAGCCCCGGAGGGATGCTTCGGCGTTCGCCGTTCAGCATAATTTCGAGCATTTCAGGGGTGTGGGGTACCATCTAAGAACAAGGGACGGCAGGTTTGACAGTGTCGTCCAAGCGTCATTATATTCGATAGAGCGCCCCGAATCGCTCGTTCCGGACTCATGCCAACAAACCACTACGAGCTGTACTTCCCCGTCCTGCTGCAGGTACTCGTGGCCGCGGCGGTCGCCGCAGGGCTGGTGGGAGGCGGGCTTTTGCTGGGCAAACGAACGCGAAATGCTGCCAAAGATACGCCGTACGAATCCGGCATGCAGCCGATCGGCAGCGCTCGCGAGCGGTTCAGCGTGAAATTCTACCTGGTCGCGATGGTCTTCATTCTTTTCGATATTGAAGCCATCTTTTTGTACCCCTGGGCAGTGGTTTACCGGGAACTGAAGATGTTTGCCTTCGTCGAAATGCTGCTGTTCATCGTGCTGGTGCTGGCCGGCTACTTCTATATCTGGAAGAAGGGTGTGCTGGACTGGTCGCAGGAAGCCATGGATTCCTTCAAGCGCCAGGAGGATCCCCGGAGCTCCGTTGACGGCGACGACGAAGCAGTGGCAGAGATGGCGCGTCCCGAGCGCGTTGCTTAAAAACAGAGACATTGCAGGCTGACTGCCGCAGCGGCGGCGTTCGGCTGAACAGGCGCAGAAGGAGTGCGGATGATTTCCGAACAGGTGCGGCAGGATTATCCGGCCGCCGCAGCCCTCGAGCAGCACAGCGGGTCGTGGATCACCGACGCAGTCGTGCACGCGGGGCAACTCACGCTCATGGTGGAGCCGGGTGCCGTCCTCGACATCTGCCGATTTCTGAAGGACAGCCGCGGTTACCGTCTCAGTGGTATCAGCGGCGTCGACTGGCATCCGGTCGAGCCGCGCTTCGAAGTGGTGCACCTGCTGCACTCGATTGAGCGCAAGGAACGGCTGCGCCTGAAGTGCAGGCTGCACGGAGAGAACGCGTCCGTTCCGTCGGTCACGAGTGTGTGGGAAGGCGCCAGCTGGTATGAGCGCGAGACGTTCGACCTGTTTGGCATCACGTTCACCGGACACCCGAACCTGACCCGCATCATGATGCCCGATTACTGGGATGGCCATCCCCTGCGAAAAGACTTTCCCGTACACGGCCATCGCTACTCATACTCGGAAGAAGGGAACCCCGTCTTATGAGCGACGTTCTCCAGACCCCCGCGGCGACTCTGGAACCGGAAGCTTCACCGGATCGGCAGCACGAAACCAAACGTCGCATGACCCTCAATATGGGTCCTCAGCACCCGTCCACCCACGGCGTGCTGCGCGTTGTGCTGGAACTTGACGGCGAGACGGTGATCAAGGCAACGCCCGACATCGGCTTTCTTCACACCGGAATCGAAAAGCAGGCCGAGGCGGAGAAGTGGCATCAGGTAACTCCGCTTACCGACCGCGTCGACTATCTCGCAAACCTGAACAACAACCTGACCTACGCGCTTGCTGTCGAGAAGCTGCTCGGCATCACGGATGCAATTCCGCCGTTGGCGCAGACGATGCGCGTTCTGTTATGTGAGCTGCAGCGCATCAACAGCCACTGCGTCTGGCTCGGTACGCACGCGCTGGATATCGGCGCGATGACAGTGTTCTTCTACTGTTTTCGTGAGCGCGAAGACATCCTCCGCATCTTCGAGTTTTTCTCGGGCCAGCGGCTGATGACCAGCTATATCCGGATCGGCGGGCTTGCACTCGAGCCGCCGCGAGGCTGGGAAAAGATGGTGAGGAAGTTCATCGACGCGTTCTCGGACAAGGTCGATCAATACGAGGAGCTGCTGGATAACAATCCGATCTGGAAGATCCGCACTCAGGGTGTTGGCATCATGCCAGTGCAGCAGATGATCGACTACGGCATCACCGGGCCGATGCTGCGCGCCGCCGGCATTGAGTGGGACATTCGCAAGGACGAGCCGTACTCGGGTTACGAGAAGTTCGACTTCCAGGTTCCTCTCGCGACGGCGAACGACGTCTACTCACGCTATCGCGTCCGGCTGCAGGAGATGCGCCAAAGTGCGCGCATCGTGAAGCAGGCGCTGGAAGGGATGCCGTCCGGCCCGTGGGCAGCCGAAGCCCCCAGGATCGTGCTGCCGGACCGCGAGAAGATGAAGACCCAGATGGAGTCTCTCATCTACCACTTCAAGATCGTAACCGAAGGCGTGCGCGTGCCCCCAGGCGACGTTTATCAGGTGACCGAATCGCCGCGCGGGGAGATCGGGTACTACATCGTAAGCGACGGCTCGACGCGCCCGCACCGGTTCTTCATGCGCACGCCCAGCTTCGGCAACCTGCAGGCGCTGCCGCCGATGATCGAAGGCAAGTTGCTCGCCGACACAATCGCATCGATGGGCAGCATGGATTTCGTGCTCGGAGACGTGGACCGGTAATGACCTTTTCACCGCAACTTGAGCAGCGCATCCGAAACCTGATCGCTTCCTACCCGCCGGGGCGGCAGCGGTCGGCGCTGATTCCCATGCTGATCTACTGCCAGGACGAAGTCGGCATCGTTTCCGAGGACCTGATGCAGGAGTGCGCAAGCCGGCTCGGCCTGACGCGCCTGCAGGTCGACGAGGTTGTCGGCTACTACTCGATGCTGCACAAGAAGCCGATGGGCAAATACCATGTGCAGGTCTGTACGAACATCTCCTGCCTGCTCCGCGGCGGTGAAGAGCTGATGGAGCACGCAAGTAAGAAGCTCGGGCTCGGCCACAAGGAGGTCAGTTCCGACGGTGTGTTTTCGCTCGAGGAGGTCGAATGCATGGGTGCATGCTCCTGGGCGCCGGCCATTCAGATCGGCTACGACTTCCACCACAATGTCACGGTTGAGCACTTTGACACGTTGATCGACGATATTGCCCGGATGAGCAGGAAGGTGCAGTAGACCATGCTCTACAACGAGCCAAGTCCCCTCGAAGTAAAGGTGCTCACGCGCCGCTTCGAACTCCAGAACTCCGCTTCGATAGATACGTTTCTCGCCAGCGACGGCTACAAGGCCTTCATGAAGGCTGTCGCGATGACACCCGACGACATCATCAACGAGGTCAAGGCGTCAAATTTGCGCGGGCGTGGCGGGGCCGGCTTTCCCACCGGAATGAAGTGGAGCTTCGTTCCAAAGAACGTTGACAGGCCGAAGTACATCGTTGTCAACGCCGACGAGAGCGAGCCCGGAACATGTAAGGATCGCGTGCTGATCGAGAACGATCCGCACCTGCTGATCGAAGGCATTCTGATCGCCGGCCTGGCGGTTGGAGCAAAGCAGGGCTACGTTTACATTCGCGGCGAGTACCGCTACCTGATCGATATCATGGAGCGGGCGATCGCTGAAGCCTACTCGAAGGGGTGGCTGGGAAAAAACATCAACGGCACCGGATTCGACTTCGAACTAGCCGCTCATTCAGGCGCCGGTGCGTATGAGTGCGGTGAAGAGTCGGCGCTGCTCGAGTCGCTCGAGGGCAAGCGTGGAGTGCCGCGTATCCGTCCTCCGTTCCCGGCTGTCGCCGGCCTGTATCAGAGCCCGACCGTTTTGAACAATGTCGAGACGTTCTGCGCGGTTCCTCCGATCATCCTGAACGGCGGGCAGTGGTTCGCCGACCTTGGTACACCGAAGAACGGCGGCACACGCCTGTTTTGTCTCTCGGGGCATGTGAACAAGCCCGGCGTATACGAACTGCCGATGGGATTCAACCTCATGCGGATGATCAATGAGGTAGGCGGCGGTATTTGGAACGGACGAAAGCTGAAGGCCGTCATACCTGGTGGATCCTCCTGCCCCGTTCTCAAGGCCGACGAGTGCGACCTTGCGATGGACTACGACACGCTGATGAAGGTCAAGAGCATGCTAGGCTCGGGCGGCGTCGTGATCATGGATGAGACCACGGACATGGTCCGCGCCATGCTCCGCATCATGAAGTTTTACCAGCACGAGAGCTGCGGCTGGTGTATCCCGTGCCGTGAAGGCACCACCTGGCTGAAGAAGATGCTGACGCGCCTCGATCAGGGGATCGGGGTCCACAGCGATGTGGATCTGGTGTACGACGTCGCGAAGAACATGCTGGGCAGGACATTTTGTCCGCTCGGCGATGCCGCCGCGATGCCTACTATGTCGTTTGTTGAAAAGTTCCGCGACGAGTTTGAAGCGAAGTTAAGGAATGTCACGCCGGGCTCATTTGAAGAAGAGAGCCGGCTGGTGCAGCTGAACGCGTAAATCACGATGCCCGACAACGTAACTCTGACGATTGACGGCAGACAGATCCAGGCGGCGCCCGGATCCCTGTTGATCGATGTCGCCAAAACGGCAGGCATCGAGATCCCGGCATTCTGCTACTACGAAGGTCTCACTCTCCAGGCAGCTTGCCGTATGTGCCTGGTCGAGGTCGAAAAAGCTCCGAAGCTGCTGGCCGCCTGTACCTTGCCTGTGACCGAAGGCATGGTCGTAAGGACCGACAGTCCGCAGGTGGCGCAGGCCCGCAAAAGCATGCTGGAGTTGCTGCTCACCAATCACCCGCTCGATTGCCCCGTCTGCGACAAGGGTGGTGAGTGCGAGTTGCAGGATATGGTGTTTCGCTATGGTGCCGGGGACACCCGCTTCACCGAGCTTAAGCACCATGTCGACGAAAAGCAGTTCTCGCCGATTGTGTTCTTCGACGCGCCCCGATGTATCCTCTGCTACCGGTGCGTCCGCATCTGCAATGAGGGTTATGGCGTAGGCGCGCTGGGCGTCGTCAACCGCGGCGTGGTGAGCGAGATCGCGCCTTCGCACGGTGACCACCTGGAGTGCGACGAATGCGGCGCCTGCATTGATATCTGCCCGGTCGGTGCTCTTACATCCGGCATCTATCGGTATCGTGCCCGCCCGTGGGAGATGTCGCACACCGGAACGGTGTGTACGCACTGCTCGAACGGGTGCAAGACCACGCTCGGAGTGCGCAACAACGTCATTCTGCGCGGCAACAACCGCGACCGGTCCGGCATCAACGGTGAGTTCCTCTGCGTAAAGGGCCGCTATGCGTTTGACTTCATTCATAGCGACGAGCGTCTGCAGTCGCCGCTGATGAAGATCGATGGGAAGCTCCAGCCTGTTTCGTGGGCTCGTGCGCTGAATGCAGTTGCGACGAAGTTTACCGAGATTCGCAGCCGCGGCGGACACTTTGGCGTAATCGGCTCCAATCGGACCTCGAACGAAGAAAATTACTGGCTTCAGAAGTTCGCCCGTGAGGTTCTGGGCAGTGCAAGTATCGATCATCACCGGACGGGCGATCTGCCGGCTCTGTTCGATGCGCTGAAGGGCCGCACGAATGCGCTGGCGACGGTTGCCGACCTCTACGCGACGAAAGCTGCGCTGATCGTTGGAGCGGACCTGGCGCAGCAGCAGCCGCTGCTTGCATATCAGCTCCGGGCTAACGCGCGGCACCATGCGTCGCATATCTACACAGTGACCGAAGGTCCTGTGCGGGAACGCAAGTACGCCTACCGCTCGGTGATTGCCGAGCCTGCACGCCAGCTCGAGGCACTCGAGACGCTGCGTACGGAGCTTGCGCGCGAAGCGGAACTCGTGATCCTCTTCGGGGACACGATCAAGGGTGACGACGTTCGGCGTCTGGTTGCCTTCGGGGACTCCCTGGGCGTTCCGGTCCGTTACGTCTGCCTGGTGGACTATGCCAACTCACGAGGCGCTTCCGACATGGGCCTGATGCCGGATCTCGGCCCCGGTTATCGTGCGTCCGCCTCGAAAGGTCTGACAACGGCTCAGATGCTGCAGGCTACCGATCTGGACGCGCTATGGGTGGTCGGGGCAAATCCGCTCGAAGGCGCAGAGCTTCGATCGACGGGAGCATTCGTAGTTGTACACGAACTGTTCCTGACTGAGACGGCGCAGCGGGCTGACGTGGTGTTTCCCGCGTCGGCAGCCTATGAGAAGGACGGCAGCTTCACCAACGTTACGGGTGAGGTGCAGCAATTGCGCCGCGCACTCCGGACGATGGGAACGCGCCCTGATCTGGAGATTTTCGGCCTGCTCGTGAAGGAGATGGGGATTACGGATTTCCTCGCTGCTGAATCGGCGAAGGTGCTGGAAGAGATCCGGGCAACAGTCCACGGCTATAATGTTCCCTTGCCTGTGCTTCGTACGGGAGGTGCGGCTCAGGCCCTGCCGCTGAACGGTCCTGTACCGGTTTCGGCGAGCCCGGTCCGATCCTCGCGCGATACCCTGTTCACGTCCGGAACTCTCGGGCGGTACTCGAAGCAGCTGAAAAACCTCCTGGAGCGCGGCAAGGTGCAGTTATACGATTCCGGCGTATCGGCTCCGTAAATGAACTTCTACGTCATCACTCTTATCAAGCTGGGCATCGTCATGTTTGTCTTCATGACGACGCTCGCTTACCTTCAGTGGATCGAGCGCAAGGTGCTCGCCCACATTCAGCTGCGGCTCGGACCTTACCGGGTCGGCCCTCACGGGCTGCTCCAGCCGCTGGCCGACGTGATCAAGCTGCTGACAAAGGAAGGCTTCATTCCCGGGAACGTCAATCTGGTTTTCTACCTGCTGGCGCCCTTTCTTGCGGTCACGATCGCACTCATCGCAATCAGCATGATCCCGTTCGGTCCGCGCATCGAGATCGGGGGGGTCGAAACTTACATGCAGATGACCGACCTGCCGGTCGGAATTCTGATGATTCTCGGCCTCTCCAGCATCGGCGTCTATGGCGTCGCGCTCGCCGGGTGGGCTTCCAACAGCAAGTACGCGCTGCTTGGAGGTCTGCGCTCTGCGGCGCAGATGATCAGCTACGAACTGCCGATGGCGGTCGCTCTGGCAGCGCCGCTTCTGATGGTGAACACGCTCAGCCTGCGGGAGATGGTTGACAGGCAGGGGGCGTTCTACCTGGGCTTTATCCCGGCCTGGACACTGCTTCAGATGCCGTTCCCGCAGATCATAAGTTTCATCACGTTTCTGATTGCCGGCTTCGCTGAGACGAATCGCGTACCGTTCGACCTTCCGGAAGCGGAGAACGAACTTGTCGCCGGGTTTCACACAGAGTACAGCTCGATGAGCTTCGCCGCGTTCTTCATGGCTGAGTACGCGAACATGGTGACCGTCACTTCCATAGCGACCCTGCTGTTCCTCGGTGGCTGGCATCCGCTGTGGCCTACGGAATTCGGCTCGTGGATTGTGCCGGTGGGTCTCTTCGTTGCCGCTGGAGCAATATCAATCTTTCACGGACTGCAGCCTGCGCGCCCGTTTGACCGAATCACGCTGCCGGCATTCGGAGTGGTGATGATCCTCGCAGGCCTCCTGTTCGCTGTGCCGATGATCCAGCCCTATGTTCTGCCCCTGTTCTGGTTTACGGCCAAAGTCGGGGTGCTGCTCTTCATCTTCATCTGGATTCGCGGGACTCTGCCACGCTTCCGCTACGACCAGCTGATGGGTTTTGCGTGGAAGTTCCTGTTCCCGCTGGCACTGATAAATCTGCTGATTACTGGTCTTGCTGTCGCGCTCACGTCCTGACCCTGCCATGCCGCCACTGCCTTTAGATCCGATTCTCTTCCTGATCTTTGCTGGAATCGCCGTCCTGTCCGCCATCAGCCTGGTGCTGCAGAAGCACCCGATTGCCAGTGCGCTCTCCCTTGTGGGCGTGATGGTCTCGCTGGCGGTCCTTTACCTTCTACTTGGAGCCGAGTTCATCGCAGCGGCACAGCTCGTCGTTTACGCCGGTGCGATTATGGTGCTCTTCGTCTTCGTGATCATGCTGCTAAACGCAGGAGCAGAAGGCCGGCGGGGCAGTGCCTCGTTCGCCAAGTGGGTCAGCATTCCGCTGCTGGCTGCTTTCATCGCGCTGCTCGCCGGGCTGATTCAAAGCCGGCTGCCTAATACGACAGGCGTTACGTTTGGAGCCTTTACAACCGCGACAGCTCGCGAGGTCGGACGCGTCCTGTTTACTCAGTACCTGCTTCCCTTTGAAGTCACATCGATCCTGATCCTGGTCGCAATACTCGGTGCCGTCGTGCTCGCACGGAAGGAGATCTGAGCAGTGCCTACTCTGCCGAATGCGGTTCCTCTATCGTGGTACCTGCTGCTCTCCGCAATCCTGTTCGTGCTTGGCGTAGCCGGATTCCTGCTGCGACGCAACATCATCACGGCCTTCATGTCCATCGAGCTCATGCTGAACGCTGTCAACCTCAGCTTCGTGGCGTTCTCGTACCAGTTCAAGCAGGTGGATGGACACATCTTCTCCTTTTTCGTGATGGTGGTTGCCGCCGCTGAGGCCGCGGTCGGTCTTGGCATCATCCTGACGGTCTTTAAAAATCGCGACACCCTGCACATTGACGAAGTAAGCAGCCTGAAAAACTGAACAATGCACCAACTCTGGCTCATACCAACCTTTCCGCTTGTGGGAGCCGCAATCAACGGCATCTTTGGCCGTCGCTTTGGCAAAACTCTGATCAATGCCATCGCCATCGGTTCGGTGCTCCTGTCCTTTCTCTGGGTGTTGAAAGTCCTCGCGGGGCTCGGCATTTTCGGAGCGGCCGCTCCCGAAGAGGCTTACGTTGAGCGTTACTTCACCTGGATTGCCAGCGGCGATCTGAATATCGGCTTCGATCTGATGGTGGATCGCCTCACGGCAATCATGCTGCTGGTCGTTACTGGTGTTGGTCTGCTCATACACGCTTACGCGACAGGGTACATGGCGCATGAAGGCGGGTACTACCGGTTTTTCACCTACCTGAATCTGTTCATGTTTTTCATGCTGATTCTGGTCATGGGTGCGAACTACCTGGTGATGTTCGTCGGCTGGGAAGGTGTCGGGCTTTGTTCGTATCTGCTGATCGGCTTTTACTTCCTCGAGAAGTTTGCCAGTGACGCGGGTAACAAGGCATTTATCGTCAACCGGATCGGTGACTTTGGCTTCTCGCTTGGCATGTTCCTCATCTTCGTGAACTTCGGTTCGCTGGATTTCGGGAAGGTTTTCGGTGCCGCGAAAGCGATGCCGCATGACGACGGCGCAGGGGTGTTCACCGCAATCTGCCTGCTGCTCTTCGTCGGTGCTGCGGGAAAGTCCGCGCAGATTCCGCTCTATGTCTGGCTCCCTGATGCCATGGCGGGTCCTACCCCGGTTTCTGCTCTGATCCACGCCGCGACGATGGTCACGGCGGGAGTTTACATGACGGCGCGGTCAGCGGAGCTGTTCGTCCGCTCCGACATCGCGATGACGACGGTTGCTGTGGTCGGCCTCGCGACGGCATTCATGGCCGCCACCATCGGTCTGGTGCAGAACGATATCAAGAAAGTGTACGCCTACTCCACCGTTTCGCAGCTCGGCTATATGTTTCTGGCCTGCGGTGTGGGTGCGTTCGGTTTCGGCATCTGGCACGTGGTCACGCATGCGTTCTTCAAGGCGCTGCTGTTCCTTGGAGCCGGCAGCGTCATCCACGCGCTCAGCGGCGAGCAGGATATGAGGGCAATGGGCGGTCTGCGCAAGGAAACGCCAATCACGTTCATCACGCTTCTGTGTGCGGCACTTGCGATTGCGGGTTTTCCGTTTACCTCGGGCTGGTTCAGCAAGGATGCGATTCTCATCGCCGCGCATCACCGCTCCCCGATCCTCTTCTGGATCGGCACGCTGACGGCCGGCATGACTGCGTTCTATGTCTTCCGCTCGATCTTCCTGACGTTCTTCGGCGCGTACCGCGGCAAGGCGCTCGCGCATGAATCGCCGCTGGTGATGACCGCGCCGCTGATGGTGCTCGCGGTGCTTTCGCTGATCGGCGGCTTCTTCAACGTCGGTCACTTTCTCGAGCCGGTTTTCCCGCACGGGCATGGCGAGGAAGGCGAGCATGGCGCCCTTGGGTACATCGTCACGGGAGCGGGACTTGGAGGCATTCTGCTGGCCTGGCTGTTCTATGTCGCACGACCATCGCTGGCCGACTCGGTCGCATCGGCATTCCGGGCGCCGTACCAGTGGCTCCTGAACAAATACTACGTTGACGAGGCTTACGACGCCATGGTGATTGACCCCGTTCTTCAGGGCTCGCGCAGCGTGCTCTGGCGCGGCTTCGATACGCGCCTGATCGACGGGCTCGTCAACGGCGTCGGCCGGCGGGCTCGCGGAGCTGGAGGCGGCTTGCGGATGCTCCAGTCGGGCTACATCCGAAACTATGCGGCCTGGGTGGTCGCTGGCTCAATCGCCATCATCGCGGCCATGTCGCTGATGGGAGGCGCCCGGTGACCTTCTTTGACCTGCGGCTGTTCGCACCGCTTGTCGCTTTCTTCATTGCATTGATTCTGCCCGGCGGTCCGGAGTCGCACCGCCGGTGGGCGCTGCTGGCCTCGACCGTTATTTTTCTGGCATCGCTGGTCCTGATCGGACCCGTTCTGGCCAACGCCTCCGGAATGTCCTTCGTTACGGACGTCCAGTGGATCTCGCACCCCAACATCCGCTATCACGTTGGCATCGATGGTGTCAGCCTGTGGCTGATCGTGCTGTCTACGTTCCTGACTCCGATAGCTGTCCTGATCTCCTGGACCTATATCGGTCGCCGGCATCGCGAGTATTACGCGTTTCTGCTGCTGCTCGAGTTCGGAGTCATTGGCGTCTTTGCGGCCCTCGATCTGTTCCTGTTCTACGTGTTCTGGGAAATCACGCTGGTGCCGATGTACTTTCTCATTGGCGTCTGGGGTCATGAGCGACGCATCTACGCCGCAGTTAAGTTCTTCGTCTACACGATGGCCGGCTCGGTGCTGATGCTGGCGGCGATCATCTGGCTGTACAACAGGACGGGGACGTTCGACTACACGGCGCTGCTCGGGTTCCTCAACAGCGGACGGCTGGCGCTGTCACCTCTTGAGAGCTCGCTGCTATTCCTGGCGTTCTTCATAGCGTTCGCGATCAAGGTCCCTCTGTTCCCGTTGCACACGTGGCTGCCCGATGCGCACGTCGAAGCTCCGACCGCGGGCTCGGTGATGCTGGCCTCAGTGATGCTCAAGATGGGGACGTACGGAATCCTGCGCTTCTGCCTGCCGCTGTTTCCAGGTGCTGCTCGCGAGCACGCGCCGTGGATTGTGGCACTCGCGATCATCGGGATTATCTACGGGGCACTCGTGGCGCTTGTCCAACCCAACATCAAGAAGCTGGTTGCTTACTCGTCCGTCAGCCATCTTGGGTTCGTGGTGCTTGGAATGTTCAGCTTCAACCAGCTAGGCCTGGACGGAGCGGTTTACCAGATGCTGAACCACGGGATCTCGACCGGTGCGCTTTTCATGCTCGTCGGCATGATGTACGAGCGCCGGCACTCGCTGGAGATCGCCGATTACGGCGGTGTAGCCACACCGGCTCCCTGGCTGGCAACGATGTTTCTGATTACGACATTCGCAAGCATCGGTTTGCCGACATTGAACAACTTCGTTGGTGAGTTCCTGATCCTGCAGGGCGCGGCAATGGTGAATTTCACCTGGGTGGTATTCGCGGCCGTTGGGGTGATTCTGTCTGCCTGCTACATGCTCTGGATGTATCAGCGGGTCTTTCTCGGCCGTGCTCCAGGGATGCCGGAGAACAGCGGCCATGGTCATGGACACGCGCACGGGCACGGAACAGGCCACGATGACGTGACCGGCCACGGGCATGATCCCGATACGGCCGCTCAGGCGGACCCTCGTGTATCACACGAACATTCCGGGTTTCACATGCCCGACCTGACGGGCAGGGAGTGGGCGGCACTCGCGCCGATGGTCATCCTCATGGTTTGGATGGGAATCGCTGCTCAAACCTTCCTCCCCTCGATCGGTGCGGCGAACCGGCAGATCTTGTCCGGCGGCAAGGAGCCGGCCAGCCAGTCGGTGCAACTGAAGAACGGCGGCGAGGTGGCTCGTGCCCGATAACTACATACCCGCAGGTATCGAGTACGTCCGGATTCTGCCGGAGATCATCCTGACGCTCGCCGGTACGCTCATCATGGTGCTGGAAGGCTTGCGTGGTGAACGCGAGTCGCGCCTGATCCAGAACGTCGCGCTCCTGGCGATGTTCGCAGCTCTCGGCGGCGCCTTCGTCGCACACAGCGCCCCGGGTCCTGCGTTCCACGGAATGCTGCTGGTCGATTCGTTTGCGACGTTCTTCCGGGTTCTGTTGATTCTGGTTGGCATCCTGTCGCACATGATCTCCTCACCCTACCTGCGCCGGGAACGTGCATCGAGCGGTGAGTACTGGGGTCTGCTTCTCTTCTCGCTTGCCGGTCAGTGCTTCATGGCGGCTTCGAATGAGCTGATGATGATCTTCATCGGTCTCGAGATCTCATCGATTGCAACCTACATCATGGCGGGTTATCTTCGCGACGATCGCCGGAACAACGAGTCGGCTCTGAAGTACTTCCTGCTTGGTTCGTTCGCGACCGCATTCCTCCTGTACGGCATCGCGTGGATTTACGGTCTGACGCAGTCCACCAACCTTTCTGAGATCCGCCGTGTTATCTCGGCGCCGGATGCTCCTTTCTCGATGGCGCTGGTGGGAACGGCCGCTGCGCTGATGTTTGTGGGCTTTGCCTTCAAGATCTCAGCTGCGCCGTTTCAGATCTGGGCTCCGGACGTGTATCAGGGTGCACCCGCGCCTGTAGCCGCATTCATGTCGGCAGGACCCAAGGCAGCAGCGTTTGCCATTTTCCTGCGCGTTTACATGGTTGCCTTCGAGCCGTTGGCGCCGCGGTGGGAACCCGTGATGTGGATTTGCGCTCTGCTCACGATGATTGTGGGCAACTTCGCTGCTCTCACGCAATCGAACATCAAGCGTTTACTTGCATATAGCTCGATTGCGCACGCAGGGTACGTTCTGGTCGCTATGACCGCGCACAACGAGACGGGCGTGCAGGCGTCCCTGTTCTACCTCGCCTCCTACGCATTCATGAACATGGGTGCGTTTGCCGCGGTGACGCACATAGCTCGCCGCGGAGAACGGTACCTGAAGGTGGAGGACCTCGCAGGCCTCGGATTCCGGCAGCCTGGCACCGCGGCGATGTTGACAGTCTTCCTGCTGTCGCTCATCGGTGTACCGCTCACGGGCGGCTTCTTCGGCAAGTTCTATGTTTTCAAGGCAGCGCTCGACGGTGGGCTGGTATGGCTCACAGTGCTGGGGCTGCTGAACAGCGCAGTTGCGGCTTACTACTACCTGCGGATCATCGTTGTGATGTATATGCACGAGCCGGGCGAATCGATCGAGACTCTGCAGCCCATCGCTCCAGGCCTCCGCATGGCCATGGTTGTCTCGGCCGTGGCGACGATCCTGCTGGGCGTGTTTCCCGGATTCGTGCTGGACTTCGCCGGGCGCTCTGCTTCCATTGTGAAGTAAACGAATCAGGCGGTTTGCCTGAGGTATATTGTTACTAGAACCTCACTGCTGGGAGGTCGTCTAATGGTAAGACTGCAGACTCTGGATCTGCGTATCGGGGTTCGAGTCCCTGCCTCCCAGCCAATTTCCTGCGCTGAGTTTTAAATATTCCACGCGCCCGAGCCTGCGGCAGATTTTATCCCCACAACTGATTCAGCGCTCGTTAAGCGATGGTGGCGCTGTTCTACGTTACCGTCCTCGTTGCTGTGGCCGGTTTGGAATTCCGCCCTTCCACTCATTATTAGGTAGTGCCGCGGAAGCGCCTCGTAGTCCTTCTGGAAATCAGCCTGTTCGGTCAGGCTGTTTACCGCCGCTGTCATCCGATCGGTGCGATGCAACAGCGGAACTCCGCCCAACAGCGAGGAAACGA
>DASQEG010000527.1:0-5795 GCA_035633775.1 Bryobacteraceae bacterium | reverse complement strand
AAACAGCACGCCGATGCCGATCAGCAGCAGCGGCGCAACGATCGAGCCCCGTTTCATTGTTGTGCTCCTCCTCCAAACGGCGGCGGTGGTGGCGGCGGGGGCGAGCCTGGTCCTGCCCCTGCGCCCCAGTTCGTCTGTGCGTACGGCGTCCAGCCAGGCTGCGGCCGGGGCGGCGGCACCGTTCCCCAGGTCGGCACGCCCGGCGGCGCTACCAGTCGCTCTGCGAGTTTCAGCACACCATAAAGCACCAGCAGGATCGGCCAGCTCCGGCGGAAACTCAACGCATCAGTCTGATCGATCAGGAACAGCACACCAAGTGCGATCAGCATGATCGGACCGCGTGCGGCGCGGACCAGCGGCCACAGGCTATTCACGGCTCACCTCCGGGCGGCTGGTCAGCCGTGCATACAGCATCCAGGCCCCGAGCAGGATGAGGGCAATCGGCCAGAAACGAAGCACGTCATGGAGCCGCAACACGTCGAGAGTGTTCAGGAGAAACAGAATGCCAATGAGGATGATGACAACCGGGCCGATGGGAAACCCCGACCGCCCCGCCGCACCTGCCCCGAGCGGGACGAGACTTGAAAACTCGTCCACAGGTTCACCCCGGAGACGGCGCTGCGCCGTATGGTACGCCTCGAAGGCCTGATAAAGGAAGAAGATCAGCGTCATCATCACGATCAGCGGTTCGAGCTCACCCGCCGCATCCGAGCTGTTGATACTAACCAGCAGCCCGAAGATGACTGCGTGGACCAGCCCTTTCGCGTACTGACCGTTGTAAATGGCTCCAACGCCTGGAATCAGCCCCAGCAGAAACGCCAGCCCGGGCGACACGCCCGCAGCTGAAGCGTACGGCTGCGGTGGCAGCGGAGCCGTATAGGGGTCGCCGAATGGCGGAGGGCTGCCTGCCGCTGCCGGGGTGGCCGCAAGCGCGGCATGTTCTTCACACAACACCGTGCCTTGCGCCGTTCGCTGGCAGCTGGCGCAGAGGGCCTTGCCGCAGGCGCGGCAGAAAGCCACTGCGGCCTGATCGGGATGGTTGGCGCAGTTCATTTCCTTCTTCCTTCGTTATCCGATTTGCCGGCTTCCGTGCTGTCCTGAGGCGTCGCGGCTGGCCTGCGGTTTTGTTCTTCCTGTTCGGTCCATTCCTGCAGCCGGGTCTGGACTTCGTAGACCAGCCGCAGGTTCTCGTAGTACTTCACCGCCCGTTCCCAGGCGCGGTGAGCGCGTTGGTCCGCGGCCCGCCAGACCGCGGCGGGATGCAGATCTGATGGCTCGAGCTGCCTCACTTCGATTCCGGCCAGCCGCCCGAGCATGGAGAAGGACAGGATCGTCATTGCCATGCCCATCGCGAAACGTGGCTGCAGAATCGGTTGAAGCCAGCTGCGCAACCAGCCGCGCAGACCCCTCGCCGGGGCCGCCCCGCCCGTCGGGATCTGGAACGTAATCTTTGTAAGCAGCTCCGGCGGCGGCTCAATCGTTTCGGCGCGACTCACAAACGCTACAGCTCCTGCAACGTCGCGAGCCAGTTCCGCACACGCGGCACAGCCGTCACGGTGCGCTTCGATACTCCTGCGCTGTTCCGGACCAAGGGTTCCGTCCAGGTAATCGCAAAACAGGATTTCGAAGTCGCTGCAGGTCATCTCACACCACAACCTTCTGACGCCTGAGTATGCGGGCAAGCTCGGCGCGGCCCCGGTTCAGCCGTGACTTCACGGTACCTTCCGGGACACCCAGCACCTGAGCGATCTCCCGATATTCCAACTCCTCTACATCGCGCAGAATCACCGTCTCACGGAGCTCCGGCGACAGTTTCTGTAAGGCAAATTGCAGTTGCTCGCTTGCCTCCCGGCCCGCCAGCAGGCCGTCAGTCCGCGAATCCACGTGCGCAGACTGTTCGACCGCTGGCAGCTGTTCTTCGAGGCTGTCGGTCTGACGGTCCTGCCGCGTGCGGCGATAGTGGTCGATCAGCAGATTACGAGTGAGGCGGTTCAGCCAGACGGAGAACGTACCTTCCCCCGCACGAAAGCTCTTCAGGGTGCGGAAGACGCGCAGGAACACGTCCTGCGTCAGGTCCTGTGCTTCTTCGCTGGTGCCTGTAAAGCGGTAGCAGATGGAGTAAACACGCCGGGTGTGAACCCGCACGAGCTCCTCCCATGCCGCTTCATCTCCGGCCATACATTGCTCCACCAGGGCCTGGTCCGGATCCAGAGCTCTCTCCGCCGGTCTCACAAGCCAGTCACGCCATCCGCTCCGGTCCCGCAGGGAGGCACCGGCTATTTGGCTGGGCAAGGCAACGGCTGGCGACATCGTGCTCTCCGGATCCGCAGGAGTCATTCGAGATTTCCGGACCGTTTCCGGCCCGTGTCGTCTCCTGTAATCTCCAACGAAGAACTACCATGGAAAGTTCACGAAATCGGTGTACGCATTATCATAGAACAGCTTAGGAGGAAAGCAGCTGGGGAAACGCAAGATCGGGGCGGTGCTCGGCGTACTCTGCCTGATGCTGGCGATTGCCGCCTTTGTCTGGCGCATGCAGGAATCTGGGTTTCGGACCGAGGTCTTCCTGCAAACGCTTTCCGGCTCGCGAGTTGAGCTGATTGCGGCGTCGGCGCTGGCCGTTCTGTTGTCGTACCTGGTCCGTGTTGCCCGATGGAAGGCAATGATGCGGCCGATTTGCCCGCAATCGAGGTTCCGGCGGCTGCTGGCGGCAACTGTTGTTGGCTTTACCTCGGTGGTCTTCTTTGGAAGGCCGGGCGAGTTCGTGCGCCCGTGGCTGATCGCCCGCAGCGAGTCCGTGTCGGTCTCCTCGCAGATGGCCATATGGGTGCTCGAGCGCATCCTGGATCTGCTCATGGTGCTGGTGCTTTTCGGATTTGCGCTTACCCGCGCCGAACTTGGGCCGTCAGCCGGGCCGACGCTGCGGATGGTGCTCGCCTCGGGTGGAGCCGTCGCGCTCGGGTTAGGTGTCGCCTGTGTCCTGGTTTTGGTCCTGAGCGCCTTCTCGGCCAATCTTGCCCGCAAGCTGGTGCACAAGGCGACTGGTCTGCTTCCGGCCGACGGGCTTCGCGAGCGTCTCCGCGGGATGTTCGATGGTTTCCTCGACGGCATGCGGGCAACAGGCAGTGCTTCTCTCCTGACCCAACTGCTGCTCTGGACCGCACTCGAATGGGCAGTGATCCTGGCGGCGATGCATCTGGCGATTCAGTCCTATCCACCCACCGCTGCATTCACCGTCGTGGACAGCATGGTGTTCACGGGATTCGTCGCCTTCGGAAGCGCGGTGCAGTTGCCCGGGATCGGGGGTGGAATGCAGGTGGCCGCGATCCTGATCGGGACTGAGCTTTTTGGGCTGCCGCTCGAATCGGCCACCGCACTTGCACTGCTGATCTGGGCACTAACCTGGCTCGTCGTGGTGCCGATCGGCGTTGTCGTCGCTTTCGCCGAAGGCTGGAAGTGGGGAGCGATGAGACACGTTTCGGTCCCCGAGGAGACAACGGCATCATGAAATGCCCGTTCTGCAATCATCCCGAGGACAAGGTGATCGACTCGCGCGAAAGCCGCGAGGGCGAGCTGATTCGCCGGCGCCGTGAATGTCTCCAGTGCGAACGCCGCTTCACTACTTACGAGCGTATCGACGAAATTCCGTACATGGTCGTGAAGAAGGATGGCCGTCGTGAAAAGTTCGACCGGCAGAAGGTGCTGGCAGGTTTGATGCGAGCCAGCGAGAAACGGCCGATCAGCATGAGCAGCCTTGCTTCGATGGTGGACGAAGTCGAGAACCGGCTCGCCGAAAGCCCTGACCGGGAATTGCCCACGACGGAGCTCGGCGAGATGCTAATGGAGCGCCTGCGGGCGCTCGACAAAATCGCTTACGTGCGCTTCGCTTCCGTTTATCGCGACTTTCAGGATGTGGAAGCCTTCCTGAACGAAGTCACTGGTCTGCTTCGTCAGAAGAAGCCTCAGGAGTAGAATTAAACGGCGCAAAGATCGCCTGTGCCTGGTCCGGCGGGAAGCCGATGCCATTATCCGTGATGCGAATCATCCAGTCGTCGCGCACACGCTCCGACGAAACAGGGATGACAGGCGGTTCGGACGGCTTGCGAACTTGAGCGCGTTCCCAAGCAGGTTCTGGAATACACGTACCATTTGATCCCTGTCCAGTTCGACGTTGGGCAGAGCATCGTGTGTGATCACTGCGTCAGCCTCCTGGACGGTGGAACGGAGCAGGCTGATGGCTGACTCGAGATCATCGTCCAGGTGGACCGACGTCGCCCGACTCCCCTCGCGAGCCAGTTGCGAGTAAGCGAGCAGATCAGTGATCAGTCTGCTCATCCGCTCCGTAGCGTCAAGCACGAACGCAAGGTTCTTGTGTGCCTCGTCGTCCAGCTGCCCCGCGTAACGCTGGTTCAGCAGTCGGGCGAATCCAGACAGCGTTCGCAGCGGTTCCTGCAGATCGTGGCTGGCGACCAGCGCGAACTGCTGCAGGTCCTCGTTGGACCTGGTCAGTGCGTCCTCCAACTGCTTGCGTGGTGTGTCGTCGAGAAAAATTTTCGAGTACCCGATGAGGGCGCCTCGTCCATCACGCAGGGCGCGCAGCACACCCGTCATGTACACACGCGTGCCGTCTTTGCGCACATGCCACCGCAGATCGACACATCGGCCCTGCTCGGCTGCGGTGCGCATCTCGTTGTCAACGACGTGGGCCTCGCGGTCATCACCAGAGAAGATGATGCTCACGTGCTGACCCAGCCACTCAGGTTCTGTGTACCCCAACACCCTCTCGACGCCAGGTTCCACGTCCTTATCTGACCTTCCGGCGTGGTCGTGAACATCGCGAAATCTTCCAGTTCGCGGACCTGCAAAAGGTACAGGCGGGCAAGGTCTTCCTTGCTCGGCCTGCTACGGAATGAGAGTGGCTTGCGCACATGCTTTTCTGATCTACGTCAGGGCAGTGAGCCCGGAGAGATGCCCGGCGAGCAATATAGATTGCCGCTCAACACGTCGCGAATAGCTGCAGTAAGGTCAGATCCGACGGATCCTTTAAGTACATATCCGCGTATCCCCATCGAGAGCGCCTCGTGCACATACGCGCGGTGCGAATGCTGGCTGGTCATAATGATCGGCAGCTCTGGCAGCCGCTCGCGCGCGGCGCGTGCCGCCTCAATGCCGCCCATAACAGGCATGGAGATGTCCAGTATTAGGACGTCGGGACGCAGCCGCTCCGTGGCTTCGATTGCCTCGTGTCCGTTCTCGGCTCGCCCACCATGTCGCACTCGCGCTCAGTCACCAGCTTCATCAGATATCGCACACCCTGGTTGTCGTCAGCAATAACAAGTCGTGGTCTGGTCATGCACTGCACCACCTGCCGTCGGCGCTGGACCCGGGGATCATTGTAGCCCGAGAAAACGCGCATCGCGTCTATCTGCCGCACAGTGGGCGCCGGCACGGTGCCCGTGCAATTACCCGTTGCGCCCCCCCCCCCCGGCGGACCTAAATTGGGGTATGGCCCCCGGGTTGAGGAGCGAGCGCGTGCCGTTTCCCATCGCGGTTCAACGTTGCGTTCGGGAGAGCCTGACTGTTCTTCACTCGCGCTGTGGTCCTGACAGCTTGCCCCGGTTCCGCGATCTTAAGGCCGGCGAATGCTTCGAATTGTGCGACATAGAAAACGAGTCGGCGCTCCTGTGCGCCGATGACGGCTGGTACCGGGCGCACATCGACGACATCGTGGACCAAACGGGACCGATGAGTCCGACGGCAGGTGTTGTGTAGAACTGATCTCCGCTCGTGAGGCA
>DASQEG010000526.1:0-3309 GCA_035633775.1 Bryobacteraceae bacterium | reverse complement strand
GCGCTATGGCGCGCGCCAACTCAAGCTCGCACCCGGCTTCACAACTGTGGCCATTCTTTCACTGGCCCTCGGCATCGGAGCGAACACCGCCATGTTCCAGCTCATCGATGCCGTCCGGCTGCGCACGCTTCCCGTAGAGCGGCCACAGGAACTCGTCACCGTCGACTTCGCCGAAGGCTCCACGCGCGACGGCTGGTTCTCCACCCGCAGCGCTCGCATGACCTACGCCAACTGGCAGGAAATCCGCCAGCAGCAGCGCGTCTTCTCCACGATGGGCGCATGGAGCGCCACCAACTTTAACCTCGCCAGTGGCGGCCAGAACCGGCCCGCCGAAGGCCTCTTTGTCAGCGGCGACTTTTACAAGACCCTTGGTGTGGAAGCCATCATCGGTCGCACAATCGTCGCCAGTGACGACCGCCCTGGCTGCGGCGAACCCGGAGCCGTCCTCAGCTACAGCTTCTGGCAGCGCGAGTTCGGCGGCAGGGCCGATGTGCTCGGCCGCACCATCCGCCTCAACGCGCGCCCCTTTCCCATCATCGGCGTCACGCCCTCGTCCTTCTTCGGCGTGGAGGTCGGGCGCAGCTACGACATCGCGATTCCCCTCTGTGCTGATGCCCTGTTCGGAGAAGCTGAGCGAAATCGACTCACAATGAAGCACGCGTACTGGATCGCCGCCATGGGACGCCTCCTGCCTGGCCAGACCGCACAGAGCGCCACGGCACAGCTCCGCGCGATCTCGCCCGCGGTTATGCAGGCCACCTTACCGCCGAACTACAAGCCGGACACCGCCAAGCGCTACCTGAACAACAAGCTCGAAGCGGCACCCGGCTCTATCGGCGTTTCGGGCCTTCGCCAGCGCTACGAACGCCCGCTCTGGATGCTCCTTGCCACCACCGGTCTGGTGCTTCTGATAGCCTGCGCCAATCTCGCGAATCTTTTGCTGGCACGGGCCGCTGTCCGCGCGCGCGAACTTGCCGTCAAGCTGGCCATCGGTGCTTCACGCGCAAGACTCGTGCGGCAGCTGCTGGCCGAAAGTTTGCTGCTCAGCATCACGGGAGCGGTCCTCGGAGCCATCCTCGCACAGGCACTCAGTCGCGGTCTCGTCCGCTTTCTGACGACCGAAAACACTCCTCTTTTCGTTAACCTCGCCATCGACGGCCGCATCCTCGCCTTCACCTCAGGTATCGCGCTGATCACCTGTCTTCTCTTTGGTCTCATGCCCGCGTGGAGGGCCACGGCTGTGGCTCCTTCCTCGGCGATGAGGAGCGGCGGCCGCGGCACTACCGCCGGGCGCGAACGCTTCGGTATGCGCCGAGCTCTGGTCGCGACGCAGGTGGCACTGTCGCTCGTGCTCCTCACAGGTGCGCTTCTGTTTGTGCGCAGCTTGCACAACCTCATGAACGCCGAGATAGGGTTCCGCACCGAAGGACTAATGACTGTCTCCGTTTCGCATCCGCAGCGCAACCTTGCCCGCGAAACCTACCCCGTCATCCAGCGGAGCGTACTGGAGAAACTGAAGAATCAGCCAGGTGTCGTTTCCGCCGCACAGGTAGCCATTCCGCCGATCAGCGGCTCGGGCTGGAACGACAGCGTCGGCCCGGACAACACCACTGCTGCCGGCAGCGGCAAAGTGTCATTCTTCAACCGCGTTAGTCCTGGGTACTTCGCCACTGTCGGCGCACGACTGCTCAGCGGTCGCGATTTCAGGAACTCCGACCACCGCGGCAGTCCCGAAGTAGCGGTTGTGAACGCCGAGTTCGCCAAACGCTTCTTCGGAGGAGGCAACCCGGTCGGACGGACCTTCCGCACCGGAGCCGACGCAGGGAAACCGGAGCCCCTGGTTCAGGTTATCGGGGTCGTCGAGAACACCAAGTACTACACGCCACGTGAAGACTTTCTGCCCATCGCTCACCTTGCCGTTGCGCAGGAACGGGAACCGGGCCCGGACGCCACGTTCATACTTCGTGCGTCGGGCTCCGTTGCGCCACTGCTCAGCGGAATCAAGGCTGCCGCTGCCGAGGTCTCGCCTTCGCTGGGTCTTGAGTTCCGCTTCATTTCCCAGCAGCTCCAGGAGTCGCTGATGCGCGAGCGTCTGATGGCCACATTGTCAGGTGCATTCGGGTTGCTGGCCGGCTTGCTGGCGACACTCGGGCTGTACGGAGTGATCGCGTACACCGTGGAACGCCGGCGCAGCGAAATCGGCCTGCGAATGGCGCTTGGAGCCGATCGCCGCAACGTGATCGCGCTGGTGCTGAAAGAAGCTCTGCTCCTGCTCGCGGTGGGCGCGGTTGTGGGAACAGGTCTGGCCGTGTGGTCGGGACAGGCCGCAGCAACGCTGCTCTACGGGATGAAGCCACATGATCCTGGCACTCTGGCGGTCGCGATTGCGGTGTTGTCTGCGATTGCACTCGCTGCCAGCTACGGGCCTGCTCGCAAGGCTGCGGCACTCGACCCGATGAACGCCCTGCGCGAGGAGTGACTCGACCTTCTACTCGCCGGGAACTGCATTGAACGTGCGCGTACGCTGTGCGCGATGAACAGATTCGGGCAGACGAGGAGAACGGTATCGTTGCTGGCAATCGTCCCGACAACCCCGGGCACTCGGCCTGACCCAGCGTGATGGCAACAGTCATACCCCGGTGCTGAAATGATCTTTGGTTACGCAGCAAACGAGAGCAAAGGGGTGTAGTGGGGACATCTTGGTGAGGTGAGTCCTGGCGCATCCTTCCTCGCCTGGATAAACTCCCATCCCGAATCAGCGGCGTACTGGAAAGGAGCCTCTATGAGGCCCCACATCCAGGAACCTGAGCGCCGTCTCGGCCTGGAGCTAAAATGACCGAATCTTAGGGCAACGGCTCCGTCGACGTTGACCAATGGCGGGAATGAATGATTGTGTCCTTTTCGCTCTGGTCGCGGCTGGGGGAAGCTGTTGGTTATCCTGGAGCCGCCAAGCCGGACAGTAGCTTACTTGTTCCAGGAGCATTCAACGCTCTCCGACTGATCTGCCGGCTAACAGCCTTCGCGTTACTGCTTCCGCTCACCCAAATGGGGGCGACACCTGGCAGCCCGGGCGGTGGTCCACAAACCGAAGCAACTACCAGGACGCTGAAGTTGCCAGTAACTGAGGGCCATGACATCCGCTTTCGGCGGCTGTCCAATCCGCAGCAACTGTCTCAGGTTCGCGCCTCGGAGATTGTTCAGGATGCTGAGGGGTTTATTTGGTTCGGCACCTGGAATGGACTCAATCGCTACGACGGTTACAAGGTCAAGGTCTTTCGGCACGATCCTGCAAACCCCCACAGCCTGAGC
>DASQEG010000525.1:0-4627 GCA_035633775.1 Bryobacteraceae bacterium | reverse complement strand
CTCACCGCATTGCACGTACCGCTTTTGACGTGCAGTTTCCGCCCCAATGCCCCGGCCCTTGTCAACTCGATTGGGAGGGAGAATGCGCGACGCACGTTCACATGGTCAAGTTCGACCCCATCTGCGGAGACGGCGCAAGCGTTGGCTGGAACTACATCAGCGGTGCAAGCTTCAAGAAGAAGATGGTCTACCGCTGGTGGCTCGATCAGGAATTCGGCGTCATCTTCTTCCACGATCACTTGTTCGCCAACTACCGTCAGAAACACGGACTCTTTGGAGCTCTGCTGGTCGAGCCCAAAGGAGCGAAAGCGTACGACAACGTCACGAACCAGGAGATCATTACGGGCCTGCAAGCTCGAGTGCAACTCCGCGAACGTGAAAACGGCACGACATGGTTCCGCGAGTTTTGTATTGGGATCGCGGACTTCATACCCATGTGGGACCGACACCACAATCCGCTCAATCCGCCGGACCACCCTGGAGGGCACGGCGATCAAGGCGTGATGGCGCTCAACTATCGAAGTGAGCCCATCCCTGAACGGCTTCACAGTCCGCGGAATTCTCGCGTGATGGCCGATCCCGCGCTCTGGTTTACTTCCCGGAGTCCGTGGAATCGCGACCCGTACACGACCCTCTTTCCTGTATATGAGAGCGACCCGATATGGTTCCGTGTCGTTCAGGGCTCTCACGAAGAACAGCACAGCTTTCAGGTTCACGGCATGCGATGGAGGCGATTCCGTGCGAATACAGGTTCGGCGGTACGGAACCAGCAAACCTTCGGACTGTCCGAAGCGTTCACACTTGTCAGTCACGAGCCGTATGGGCCGGGCGACTACATGTATAAGTTGTCGAGCGCCGACGACTTATGGCTCGGGTGCTGGGGTTTAATTCGCGCCTTTCCACACGGATACGTTCGTACGGGAGAAGAGATCGTCCCGTTCTGCGACGTCGCGACAAGCACTGCAAGTCCAGAGGTGCCCCCGCCAGTCAATGAAATGCGGCGATTCACGGTGGTAGCCGAGCCTAAACGACTCACCTACCGTGAACCGGACCTGATCGATCCGTTTGGGCTGACCTATCGGCTGGTGTCCTGGACTCCGCCAAACGTACTGCCGCAAACTGTTCCGTCCGGAGAGCCTGTAGAGCCGCTGATTCTCCGGTGCCGCCATGGTGAGTGGGTGCAGGTCAAGCTCATTAATCGTCTGCCAGCCTGGTATCACCCGCGGCCGGAACCGTTCGCTCCCGCGGTGCCAGTGGAGGAACGGGATCCGTTCTCAAACCGACCGGATCGGCCGGTGTCTACGAGTGTGTCCATGCACGCGGATCTCGTCAAGTACGATGTGCGCAGCAGCGACGGCGCGAATGTGGGAAGAAACCCAATTCAAACTGCCGACAAAAATCAGACCGTGACATACACCTGGCATGCAAGTTTGCCTCCACCACTGAATGGGGTCCCCGCCAACAACGGGCAGCCTCTGGGTCCTGTGCTTCTTCAGGACATGGCGGATTTCAGGAATCACCGCCACCACGGCCTGATTGGAGCACTGGTCGTAGAAGGTGCCGCTGCGACACCGCTGCGTGTGGAGCGTGGACAACCGACCGCTCACGGAGCCATCGAGGCGTGGTACGGGTCGCGCGCCACCGTGGTCGTTGAGAAGCCGGGTCAGCCCGAAGAACGATTCGAGGAAGCTGTCCTGCTAATGCAGGACGGGCTGCGGTTGTTCCTCTACGGACACATTCATCACCCTATTACCGACGAGCCGCCTGCCACGGGGGAGACCGAGGTCGATGCCGAAGATCAGGGGCAGAAGGGCTTCAACTACCGTTCGGAGCCGGTGGGACCAAACCTGGACCCCATGTACGATCCGGGCGGCGGAATCGCACCGGGAGAATGGCCGCCGGCCGGACCGTTCGGCGACTGGCTGTCGAATCCAAACCCTGCGACTCCGGTCTTCGTCGCACCAGCGGGTCGTCGGTTTCGTTTGCATCTGGTAGGAGCTTTCGACAAGCCGCGTAACCAGAGCTTCACGATTCACGGGTTAGCGTGGCCCGAAGAACGATTTAATCCCCCACGACCCACTGTCGAGCATTGGGTCTCATCCGAGTCAGCGCTCACCACTGGCACCGTCCGGACGTTCGACCTTTCGCCGCAGCACGAGGGTGACCACGCATATCGGAGTGGAGTACTGAAATGGGCGGTGCCCCAAGGCTTGTGGGGCATCCTGCGGTTCAGCGCCCCCGCATCCGCCAAAGGAACGCATGTTGCACCTCCCGTGCCGCGTATTCTGCTCGGGGTGTCGGCCGGTGTCCTGCTCGGCTGGCTCGCCTGGCAGTTGGGGAGGAAGACGAAAGCCTGACGCTACATTTGCCGAGATGCCACGCGTGCAATGACCAGCGCGAGTATTATCTGCGCAACGGTTACCCGCGTCGGCTTTTGACGGGTGAGGCGTCCAACGGCAAGCAATGAAAACGGCCGCTGATGTGCTCGTCGATAGTCTGCTTGACTGGGGTGTTGAAGTTATCTTCGGCATGCCGGGTGACGGCATCAACGGCCTGATGGAATCGCTTCGACAGCGTCAGGACCGAATCCGGTTCATCCAGGTGCGGCACGAAGAAGCTGCAGCATTCATGGCGTGCGCGTGGGCAAAGTACACCGGCAAGCTCGGTGTATGCCTGGCAACATCGGGCCCCGGTGGCATTCACCTCCTGAACGGCCTCTACGATGCGAAGGGCGACGGTCAGCCGGTTCTTGCCATTACCGGCATGCACTACCACGATCTGCTTTCCACACACGCTCAACAGGATGTTGAGCTCGACAAGCTGTTCGAGAACGTTTGCGTGTACAACGCTCGCATCATGGGTCCCGCACACGTGGAGAACGTGACCGACCTTGCGTGCCGCACAGCGGTAACCCGGCACGGGGTTGCGCACCTGGCCTTTCCGGTTGACCTTCAGGAGCAGCCCGCGCCTGAATCGGGGTCGAAGCACAACGTACTGCACCACACCTCCGACGTTTTCGCATGGAGTGCAGGAATGCCGGAGGAGCACCAGCTTCGGCGAGCCGCGGACCTTCTCAACGATGCTTCACGCCCGGCAATACTCGCCGGGCGTGGCGCCCTCGCGGCCGGAGACCTGGTCGTGCAGATCGCCGAGGCGCTTGGCGCGCCCATTGGCAAAGCGCTGCTCGGGAAGGCGGCAATTCCAGATGACAACCCGTACACTACGGGATCTGTAGGCCTGCTCGGTACCACGGCATCGGAAGAGCTGATGCGCAACTGTGACGCCCTGCTGATGATTGGGACGAGTTTCCCGTACATTGAGCACCTGCCCAAGCCTGGGCAGGCACGAGGTGTACAGGTTGATCGGGACCCCGCACGGATCGGCCTTCGCTTTCCCGTTGACGTCGGACTGGTCGGCGATACACGGCGCGTGCTCGAGGGCCTGTTGCCGCTTCTGCGGCGAAAGACGGACCGCAGCTTCCTTGATCGGATTCAGAACAGCATGCGTGAATGGCGTCAGGCTCAGGAAGCTCTCGAGACTTCGCCTGATGAGCCAATGAAGCCGCAAAGGCTCGCAGCCGAACTGGGACGCAGATTGCGCGACGATGCGATCGTCTCGGTTGACTCCGGAACGGTCACTGCATGGTGGGCGCGCCACATCAACGCGAAGCAGGGACAGATGCACTCAGTGAGCGGACTCATGGCTTCAATGGCGTGTGCCCTGCCCTACGCAATCGCCGCTCAGATTGCATATCCAGAGCGCCAGTGCGTCGCCTTTGTAGGCGATGGCGGCATGGCCATGCTGATGGCCGAGTTCGCCACCTGTGTGAAGTACAAGCTGCCGGTAAAGGTGTTCGTGGTGCGAAACGACTCGCTCGCGCAGATCAAGTGGGAACAGCTGATGTTCTTAGGTAACCCGGAGTATGGCTGTGACTTGCACCCCATCGACTTCGCTGCGGTCGCTCGTGCGTGTGGCGGGACTGGGCTAACCGCCCAAACTCCGGAGAGCATCGGACACCTGATTGACGAGGCCCTGGCGACACCCGGTCCGGTCATTCTGGACGCCGCTGTAGACCAGTTGGAGGCGCCTATGTTTGCAAATATGCAACCGGAGCAGGCGAAGAAGCTCCGGCAGGCCTTGAAGAGCGGCCAGCCCGATGCAGAAGGAATTCTCGCAAACGCACGCAAGGAGCGGGCTCGCGAACTCGTTTGATAGTCCGGCTGCAGGCGGACAGGACTCAGGCGGCCTCTGATTCAGTGGCCGCCTGACATCGCGCGCCAACCGCACGACTAGCTTTTCGGTATAGGTGTCGTGGTCGTCGGTTTTGTAGGATCGGCCGGGTTCCCTGGATTTGGTTGGTCCGTAGGCAACGTCGGCGGTGTCCGCGGATCAGCGGGGTTGGTCGGATCCGGCATTGGTCCGGGGGGAACCGTCAGTCCTGGATCCCGCTGACGCCCGCGTTCATCGGGTGCCATCTTCGGTTTGCGCGCTTCGGAGTCTGGTTTCCCAGTGCGTGAGGGCCGGTTCTGTTTCTCTGCCTGTGCCTCACCTTGCTTTTGAGCCTCGCCACGCTTGGCTGGCTGAGATTCGCGTTTTGGTGCGTCCTGAGCAAGAACTGCCACCATTG
>DASQEG010000524.1:0-5990 GCA_035633775.1 Bryobacteraceae bacterium | reverse complement strand
AGAGATTGCGCGGCGAGGCCGTGAAACGCTCCGTTTCGGGCCAATGAAACCCGTCGGCCTCACCGATCCCCGCACGGGGTCATGGCCCCATGCGGTCGTGCAACTGCGACAGGAGGACCTTCGTTCGGCCAGCTACAACCTCGTAGGATTCCAGAATCACCTCCGGTTCGCCGACCAGAAGCGCATTCTTCGGATGATCCCCGGGCTGCAGAATGCCGAGTTTCTCCGCTATGGCCAAATCCACCGCAATACCTATATCAATGCTCCGGCAGTGCTGACGCCGACGTTGCAGTTGCGCAGCGACCCGCGCGTCTTCTTTGCCGGTCAGATCTCCGGAGTCGAGGGTTATCTCGAGGCAATCGCGACAGGGCTGCTGGCCGGAACCTTTGCCGCAGCGCTGGCCACGGGTCGGGATCCTGAACCTTTCCCCCGCAGCACTGCGCTAGGGTCGCTGCTGCACTATATCTCGGGTGCGGATGCCACCGGATACCAGCCGGCGAACATTACCTTCGATCTGCTTCCGTCCCTTGACGAAGCGACTCGAAAGAAATTGCGACACGACAAGAAGGCCCGTCACGCTGAGGTGTGCCGCCGTTCGGCTGAGGCGCTGGACGAGTTCCTGTGCGCGCATGCCTGAGCCGCTGCCGCAGCTAATTGAAAAATACCTCGCGTCGCTCGAACGTGAGAATGCCTCGGCTCACACGGTGCGCAATTACGCCATCGACCTCCGAGACTGGGTTGCGTACATGACCCCGCCCGGTGGCCAGCCGCCGGAACCGGAATCACTGGATGTGCTTGCCATTCGGGAGTGGCTCGGTCATCTGTATGACCGCAAGCTTTCGCCCGTTACCATCCGCCGCAAGCTGGCTGCCGTGCGCTCGTTTCTGGAGCATCTCGAGCGAACGGGCATCGTTACTCGAAATGTCGCGACGCTTGTGCGCACTCCCAAAGCACCGGCGACGCTGCCTCGGGTACCGTCTGTCGAAGCGACCAATCACTTGCTCGACCGCGCTTCGGCGATCGCTGAAGAACGCAGTCTTCGGCACCCGGAACGCGACACTGCTCTACTCGAGCTGCTTTACGGATGCGGCATCCGCGTATCAGAGCTGGTCGGCATCGACATATCCGATATCGATCTGAAGGAGCAGCTGATCCGTATTCGCGGCAAGGGTAAGAAGGAAAGAATGGTGCCGTATGGAAGCAAGGCTGCTGAAGCAATCCATGCCTATCTTCCCAGCCGGCAAGCTGGTGGAGGAACCGAGGCGCTGTTTGTTGGGCGCGGCGGCAAGCGCCTCGATGTCAGGAGTGCAAGACGCATCGTACAGACTTACTCCCTTGCCGCACTGAACGACCCTTCGATTCATCCACACTCGCTGCGGCACGCCTGTGCGACCCATATGCTCAGCTCGGGCGCTGACCTGCGCGCGATTCAGGAACTGCTCGGACACGCTTCTCTGTCTACAACCCAGAAATACACGCAGGTGGGACTCACCGATCTGCTCCGTGTGTACGATCAGTGTCATCCAAAAGCCAGGGGCGGCAGCGACTCATGACGGCACACGATTTTGACGACATGCTCGAGCGGATCTTCCGACGTGTGCCAGCCCGTTTTCGAAGCCGGATGAAGAACGTTGCGGTGGTGGTGGAAGAGGATTCACCGAACGGGTCGTTGCTTGGACTCTATCAGGGCCGTCCGCTACCGCTCCGAAGCACCAGCGAAAGCTTTGCCATGCCCGATCGCATCACCATCTTCCAACGACCGCACGAGCGCATGGCTCGCGACCGGCAAGACCTGGAGCGACTGGTGGAGCAAACCCTCTGGCATGAGATCGCTCACTACTTCGGTATGAACGAGGCGCAGGTACGGTCAGCGGAGAACAAGCGGCGTCGGCGCCGCATGTACCCTCACTGAGCGCGCGCCGCGAGCGCTCCGCCCCAGTCTTCAGGCGTTTCGCCGGGCGGCAGCAGCCTCCCCTTCTCAAGGTGTCGAACCGTCGAGGCGAAGCGCGCCGCGTGCGGGTCGTGTGTCACCATTACGACCGTCTTGCCAAATTCCTTGTTCAGACGTGCGAGGAGGTTGAGGACGTCGTTCGCCGAGTTGGCGTCCAGGTTGCCCGTAGGCTCGTCCGCAAGAATCAGGTCCGGATCGGTCACGATCGCTCGCGCAATTGCCACGCGCTGTTCCTGACCACCGGACAGCTGCTTGGGCAGGTGGCCTATGCGGTCCCCAAGACCCACCAGTTCCAGCGCTGTTTTGGCGTGCTCCAGACGTTCCTTCTTTGAAAGGCTGGTGAGCTTTAGTGGAAGCTCGACATTCTCGAGCGCACTCAGGACAGGGATGAGGTTAAAGGTTTGGAAGATGAAGCCGATGTGCTCATTTCGCCAGCGGGCAATCTCGCGATCTGAAAGCGCGCGAAGATCTTCGCCGAGCACCGCGATGGCGCCGCCGGTCGGCCGGTCCATCGCTGCGATGAGATGAAGGAGGGTGGACTTGCCGGAGCCCGATGGCCCCATGAGGGCCACGAACTCGCTGCCGCGAATCTCGATGCTTGCGCCTGACAGCGCGGTGACCTCAAACTGATCCCGTTTGTAGATGCGTGACAGGTCTCGCGTCTCGATTACGATTGAGTCAGCTTTGTTTTCGGCGTCGGACACGGTCACCCTCCTTCAGATCTTCCGGCGGATTCAGGATTAGATCTTCACCGCCGTTCAGGCCGGAATCCACGCGCAAGCCCAACGGGGTTGTTCCAGAAGTGCGGATCTCCCGAACGACGGTTTTTCCGTCCACAAACAGGTAAACACGGTTGTTGCGCACTGCCGCGGGCGGTACTACGACGACGGGCGTCGCGGCACGAGCCTCGGGGCGTTCCCCCGCCGCTTCAACAAACGACACACTTGCATTCATCTCCGGCCGCAGGTATTCGTCAGGCTGAAGGACCTTAACCTTGACCTGGACGGTAGCTTTTTGCCGGTTCGCCTCAGGCGCGATCTCATCGATCACGCCTTCATACTTGCGATCGGGGTATGCATCGGTTGTGACTACGGCCTTGTGGTCCCGCCGTAGTTTGGCGAAGTCGTTCTGATTGATATCGAGCTCAACCCTCAGATCGTTCAGGTCCGCAAGGGACGCCACGTAACCCTTAGCACCGCGGTCGCCCACGAAGCTGGTCGTCACGAACTCGCCTTTCTCGACGGCACGCTCCAGAATCGTTCCGGTAGTTGGCGCTTTGATCAGAGTATTTGAGAGCTGCGTCTGGTAGAACGCAACCTCACCTTTGGCTTCGTCCACCTGACCTCTCACCGAAGCAATCTGTTCCTTGCGCGGGCCGATGCGTACCAGTTCAAACTGCTTGCGCACCGCGTTTACCCGAGCCTGCTCGCGGTCAAGGCGCGCACGCGCATCGTCCAGAATCTGCTTTGCCTGGACGCCATCCCGCACCAGGGGCTCGGCGCGCTCATACGCAATCTTTGCGTTGGTTAAGCTGGCTTCTGCTTCCTGCACTTCTGCTTGCGCCCGTGCGACTTCCTCTTCGCGCGAGCCGGCCAGCAGTTCAGCCAGCCGCGCTTCGAGCGAGGCGAGCCGTCCCTGTGCTTGCTGCAGCTGCGCTTTGTACTCATCGTCCTCCAGCCGTACGATGACTTGACCCTCTCGCACCCGGTCACCCTTGTCAACGCCGATCCACGCCACGCGGCCAAGGACTTTCGACGCAACCTGAATCTTGTGGGCAGCGATCACGTAGCCTGTGGCGTTCAGGATCACCGTTCCGCCGGAGTTCGCCACAGTCGGCGCGGCAACCCGCACCACCTCGACCTCACGCTCAGTGTGAAGCATGCCGTAGATCACCCGGCCCGCACCGAGCAAAACCAGCAGCAGTACCCCTGCCAGGATCCAGCGTGACGCCCACTTCGAACTGCCGCTGCGCTTGCGCGTGCGGTCGATCTTCAACGACTTCAGTTCCGGTTGCATATCAGAATTCCCGCAACGCCGTCAGTATCTCCTTGCGTGCCGCCGATGCCGCGGGAAAAATTCCTCCAAGCGCGCCCATAATCAGCCCGAAAAGCACTCCGGTAGCCATGATCGGCGGTGTGATCCTGATCTGAAACGCGACTTCGGTAAACGTGGTAAAGCTCCCGATGGCGGTCGTGACATTGTTCAGCGGCAGCACCAGCAGCACCCCCATAACCCCGCCCAGGGTCGATAGCAGCATCGATTCAAGAAAGAAGCTGAACAGAATGCCGCCTTTGGAAAAGCCCAGCACTCGCAGTGTTCCAATCTCGCGCGCACGACGCGCAACAGCGGCGTACATAGTGTTCATTGCAGCGAAGCAGCTGCCCACGGCCATGATCACGGCCACGAACGTTCCAATGAACTGGACTGGAAGCGCCGATGTCGTCTGCGCGTCGTAATAGTTCTTCTCAGTTTGCGCGTCCACCTGCAGCCGCTGGTCAGCTCGAAGAGTGTTGATCAGTGCCTGCACTCCGGCTTCGTCGACGGCGCGCAACAGCGCCGAACTCAGCACTTCCTGACGCTCAAAGTCGGCAGCTACCTGGTTCAGATCGGCCCAGATCTCGCTGTTCACGGCCGAGTTGCCGTGGCTCATAACGCCCACGACCTCCCACTTGCTGCGCCCGAACTCCAGCACGCTGCCCAGCCTTGCTCCCGGGAACCGTTGGGCTACGCCCGTGCCCACGACGACCTCTCGTTTCCCCGGCGAGAACCAACGCCCGGCTTCCAGCTTCAGAGCCTGCCGCATCTCGATACCCACAGGCATCAATCCGCGCAGGTTGATGTTGGCGCCCATCGGCTGCTCCGGGGAGTCGAGAACGACCACCGTCACACATTCGAGCGAGGCCATCGGTTCACCGGAGGAGCTCCTGGCGATGCCGGGCGCGAACTTGACCTCATTGAAGCGCTCACGGGTAAAGTTGCTCGTAAGCTCGGACTGGGCTCCGCGGCGCATCACCAGGACATGCAGTGGATCGCCGCTGCTCTTGAAAGCCTGGCCAAGGCCTTCGACCAGAGCAAGTACGGCAAGCATGACCGCTACCGTCAGGGCTATCCCGAGCGCAGTCATGAGGGTCGTCGTCTTGCGAACGGCCAGGTTGCGCAGGTTGTATCCAATCGGTATGCCTGTCATCTTGGCGTTATCCCGTATACCGCAGCGAATCAAGGATGCTGGTGCGCGATGCCGACCAGGCAGGCACGAAGGAACTCGCTACACCGATCAGCACCGCGACGCAAATCAGAAGGGCAGCAACCGGCGGCAGGAGTGTGAGCGTCTTGAACTCCGCGATGAATCCGGGGATGCCTCGGATGAAATACGTGAGCCCCTGCGCGAGGCCGCAGCCTATCAGCCCGCCGGCTATGGACAGAAGCGCTGCTTCACCGAGGATGATGCCGAGAATTGCACCATTTGTATACCCCAGTGTTTTCAGGATGCCGACCTCGCGGATGCGTTCGCGCACGGACATGGCCATTGTATTTGCGGTCACCAGGAGGATCGTGAACGTCACAGCCGCACAGATGCTCATCAGGAACACCTTCACATTGCCGAGCATCGAGAGAAATCCGATCTGAAAAGCCTTCTCCGTTTCCGTGCGAGTCTGCACCGGCGAGTTCCGGAACATATCGTCCACCGCGCGCTGAATGCCCGCAACGCTGTCCATTGAGTCTGCGAGGATAACGAACAATCCGGCGAAATCCTTCTCCTTTGCACTCTCGAACAGATACTCGAGATGGAAGTACATACTTTCGTTGTCAATCGGCAGGTCGTAAATGGCACGAACCGTGAACTCCATCGTGACGGGGAAGATGTCACCCACCAGCGTCATGCGGTCACCGACATTCAGGTTGTGAATGCGTGCAAGGTCCTTGCCGATGATGCACCCCGTCCGCTCCGTTTCAAATGCTTCACGGCTGCCGCTGACGATTTTGTACTCGGGATAGACTTCGGCGAACCTTTTAGGCTCTACAGCCATCCGGCCGAAGA
>DASQEG010000523.1:0-6894 GCA_035633775.1 Bryobacteraceae bacterium | reverse complement strand
GTCCGCTTGCCCGGGAGCTGCACCCCGACAGGGATCATGGCCGCGAAGTCCTCCCCTGCGCCCGACTGCTGAACGGACCCCTTTACGCGAACTTTGCCTCCAGTGCCTGACACTGAGTAGTTCAGCTTCAGCGATGGAATGCCGGTGGCGTAGACCCAGTTCTCGAAGAAAAGCTCCAGAGCCGGATCTTCTGAGCGCTTGTCTGCGAAACCGGCGGCAATGCTGCGAAACTCTTCCGTCGTGACGGCCTCGTATCGCTTCTTCTCAACCAGTGCCCCCAACATTTTCAGGAACGCAGTGTCACCGAGCTGGGCTCGAAGCATATGCACGATCCAGGAGCCCTTTTCATAAGTGATGACACGCCAGGCCGCTGGAAAGCGGGAACTGATCAGCCGCGGTCCCCATACGATCGGGCCCGCAGACTCCAGCGGCCTCTCGTCGATCTCCTCCAGCAGGTTCGTGCGGTAACTCGCAAGCACGGTGTCCAGCGCTCGCCGTCCTTTTCGCTTCTCCAGCACCATAAGTGCCGTGTAGTTCGCGAGCGCCTCCATCAGCCAGTCATCCTGGTGGCTGCCCGAGGTCACGAGATTGCCCCACCATTGATGCGCCAGTTCATGCGCATGCAGCAGCTCGGAGAAGAACACCCGTGACGATTCCGACTGCCATCCCGGCGGCCGGTCCGCAGGGTTCAGGTACGCGAGAGTCGAAAGGTAGATCAATCCCGGAAACCCTTGCCCGAAAACGCCGGGAATCGGCGACACGGTCAGGGTCTTTGACGGCGGCAGCCCAAGCGTCGCGACCATGAAGTCCAGTGCCGAAGCGAGGTCGTCGCGAAGTTCCTGCAGGCGGCTACCCCCATCGGGAGCAGGCCCTGGCATGGGCAGCGGCACGACTTCATTGCGCCTCGACTGGCCACGTCCAGGAAATGGTGTGGTCGGCACGACCATCAGATCACGAGGGCGCGGCTGCAGAGCGGCTTCGACCCTTCTGTTCGCATAAACGTCGAGTCTGATCCCCGCCCGCTCTGATGTCACCCTGCGATAGTCGCCCAGGTTGAATCCCGCAAATCGAATCGGAGTCGACGTCCGGTATGACACGGTGCGAACTTCACCCTCGACCTTCTCATTCACAAGCTCGCCCGTGGCCACCAGATGCAGTGCCTTTGGGTGTCGGAAGGTCATCTCGTAAGTAGCAAACTCGGCATCCCTGCTCGGGTACCAGCTGGTCCGCGATCCCACAAAGTACACATCGTTGCCCGCGGGCCTTACCACGGTGCCTTCATGCCTGAAGCGCAGAGTGTACTCGCGGCCGGGCTGGAGTGGCGTGCTGGTGACTACCAAAACGAGATCATTCTCACCCCTGGCGAGGTTCGCCCGAAGCGAGTCGCGGGTAAATACCTCGACAGGCTGGTCGTCCAGCGTTGCTTCGGTGATCTTCATGCTGCGCGCAAGCTCGAAGGACAGCGCACGAGTCGCACGCTTAGCGCTGACACGAAGCTGCGTCTTTACGTTCATGGCCAGAGTCCCAGGTTCGAGTGCGGCGTCAATGGTCACCTGCGAGGTCGCACTTCCGGTTAAAGGCCGCTGCTGACCGCCAGTTCGGAAACGCCGTGCCGGAAAGCTTGTCCAAACGTCGAAGTACTGGCGGTTGTCTCGAAAAACCAGCTGCCCCGCCGCGATTGTGTCCCGGGTGCGCGGGTCATAGATCACATCGAAATTTCCAACGATCTTGCCGCTCAGCGCACCGTAGAAAAAGCCAGTGTCGGGTGCGTCGCTGAACTGATCCTGAACCAGACGGACTTCATAACTCCGCTGGAAGTTGCGCACCGTGTCGCTGTACTGCGATGCGAGCAAAACTCCTGCTTCGGGCAGCTTCTTCGGATTCGACGCTTCTATGCGGCGCAGCAACTCCTCGCCCGTGCCATCGGTCCACACAAAGACCGCCGCCGAGAAGTGCTCGTTCAGGTTCGGTGTTTTTGCGAACATGGAGAGCGACAGACGTTCACTGCGCTGCGGCGGGAATAATAGCAACTCGGCGTCTCCGCCCGGCACTGCTGCCGAGAACACTGCCGCATGGCGCTTACCGGCCACCGGTTTGCTGAAGATGATCTGACCCTCGTTGAAGTAGAAGCGCAGGTCATCTTTCTGGAATGCGAGATCGCGCACGCGGTAGCAGGCCTCCGTGTCCAGGCCAGCCTGGTCGAGTGCCCGGGCAAAATCAGACGCCGGTCCTGCTGCTGCCAGCGGGACGATGAAGACGCTGCACGTGCACAACACCAACGGCCACATCCCAACAGTATGGCGCGGCAGGCGGAATTGCGCCTGCTGCGAGGAAGCCCCCTGACCCCGGCTGAGGAAGGGTCAGCAACAAAGGTACGCTTGCAAGTATAAGGAACTAATGCCGGACCTGCCCCTCGCCCATGCAATTCGCGAACCACTCAGCGGGAATCGCGCCAACGCTCCCGCGCTCGTACTGCTGCACGGCCTGCGCAGCAATGAACAGGACCTGCTCAGCCTTGCGCCTGCGCTCGACCCGCGGCTGCTCGTGATCAGCGTACGAGCGCCGCTTACCCTCGGTCCTTCCGCGTACGCATGGTACCCCGTTCGCTTTGTGCCCGGCGGCGACTTTGCCGTGGATATGGACGTGGCGCGCCGGAATCTCGACGTGCTGCTCGCCTATTTCCGAGCGTTGCCCGAAGCTCTGGGCTTCAACCCCAAAAAGCTATATGCGGGTGGCTTCAGCCAGGGATCCATCATGACTCTTGCTGCCGCCCTCGAACACCCGGAGCTTTTCGCGGGGATCATCTGCATGAGCGGACGCATGCCGCCGATTGTGGGCGAGCGCGATCAGGCCCCTCCCGAGCGAATGCAGGGACTGCCCGTCATGGCGCTTCACGGCACCTTCGACAACGTCATTGACATTGCGTTTGGATACGAGGTCCGCGAGCGACTTAGCCGCCTGCCGGTGGCACTGACCTGGCGCGAGTACGCCATGGGCCACTACGTGAACGCCGAGAGCCTTGGGGATGTGCGTGACTGGCTTGCGCGTCTGCTGGATTCGCAGGAGGACTGGCGGGAACGCAAGTGAATCCCCGGGTCGCCGCTCCTGTCATTGCCGTTGGAATGCCTGTTGTGCTTGTCGCGCTGGCGTTGTGGTACGCAGGAGATCGTGGCGTCCCGCGGGAGACCGCGATCCTGTTGCTGCCGGCGTGCCTGTTCGAGGTTGCGATGTATGTATTGTCCGGCCTGCAGGTAGTGCGGGAGCGCCTCGAAGAGATGCGTCCCGCCACGCTGGCTACCGTGCTGACGGTGACCGCCCCGGTGTCCTACCTCCTGTACACTGTGCCCGCCGATTCTCCACGCCCGACGGCGGTCGCTGTGCTCATCATCCTCGTGCTGGCTGCGTCCTGCTGGTTCCCGCTGCTGGGAAGGCACGCGGCGGCCGACGCCGGTTTTCTCGTCCTGCTGGCCGCCCCCATACTGCTCGACGTGTTTGGAGCTGTCTACCCCGACGTCACACCACGCGTTCCGATGAAGATGCTGGGCGTTGTGATGTGGTACAGGACGGGCCTGATCTCGGCGCTGGTTCTTCGGCGCATGGACGGTGTCGGTTTCGGCTTCGTTCCGCTCTGGTCGGAGTGGCGGATTGGATTACGCAACTTTGCGCTTTTTCTACCAGGTGCTCTGATCCTTGCCGATGCGCTGGATTTCGCCCGCAGAAAGCAGTTGGTCTGGGACGGGCGGACCCTGCTGATTGCCCTCGTCACATTCGTCGGCGTGCTGTGGGTTTTGGCGGTCGCAGAGGAGTTCTTCTTCCGCGGACTGCTTCAACAACTCCTGGAGCGCGTACTCGGAACCAGGAACGGCGGACTGATTCTCGCCTCGATGCTTTTTGGCGCAGCGCACCTCGGTTATCGGGAGTTTCCGAACTGGAAGTTCGCACTGCTCGCCGCCCTGGCAGGCATCTTCTACGGACGCGCATACCTGCAGGCGAGGAGCATCCGCGCTTCAATGGTGACGCACGCATGCGTCGTCACCACATGGAAGACGTTTCTCACGTGATCTTTCCTCAGCTTGCTACGATGGCCTTTGCAGATGATTGCAGAGGCTCAGTGCGTTCGCTTCGATTCCATTACTCTCGATTGCGGCGCAACAATCTCTCCCGTCGAGGTTGCCTATGAGACCTGGGGGACGCTCAATGCTGCAAAAACGAACGCGATACTAATTCTGCACGCCTTCACAGGCGACGCTCACGCGGCGTCCAACCCGGGCGATGCAAAGCCGGGCTGGTGGGAGAACATGGTCGGTCCCGGCAAAGCGTTCGACACCAGCCGCTACTTCGTGATCTGCTCCAATGTGCTCGGCGGGTGCAAGGGCACGACGGGTCCGGCTTCGATCGATCCGGCGACCGGCTCCCCTTACGGCATGAACTTTCCGGTCATCACGATCTGCGACATGGTTCGGCTGCAGGCCAGACTGCTGGATCACCTCGGGATCGAGAGATTGCTCGCCGTTGCGGGCGGCAGCATGGGCGGAATGCAGGTCCTCGAGTGGGCGGTGGCTTTCCCGGAACGTGTGCTGGCGGTCATCCCCATCGCCACCACCTCCCGCCACAGCGCCCAGCAGATTGCGTTCAACGAGGTGGGCCGTCAGGCTATCATGGCGGACCCGGACTGGTCAGACGGTAAGTACCATGGCCGCAAGCCTCCTGCACGGGGACTTTCAGTGGCGCGCATGGTGGGCCACATCACTTACATGAGCGATGACTCCATGCGTGAGAAGTTTGGACGCAAGCTGCGCACCTCCGATACGCTTCCCGACTTTTCGAGTGTCTTCGAGGTGGAGAACTATCTCCGCTATCGAGGCAGCCAGTTTGTAGATCGCTTCGACGCAAATTCCTACCTGTACATCACGAAAGCGATGGACCTCTTCGACCTGACCAACGGTCATGGCTCGCTCGGCGGTGCGCTGGAGCGGGCAAGGGCGAGGTTCCTGGTGCTGAGCTTCAGTTCGGACTGGCTCTATCCGACATACCAGTCGCTGGAGATCGTCAGTGCGCTGCGCGGACGCAATGGTGATGTGGCGTTTTGTGAGCTGCAGTCCAACTACGGCCACGACGCCTTCCTCGTCGACGTAGCGGAGCAGACGGACCTGATCCGAGGCTTCCTTGCGAGCACCTGGCGCGACAAGGTGGAGCGGGCTTGAGCGAGGGCCCGTTCGTTTACAGCCTGCTTGGACGGTCCGACTATGCAATCATCAGCGAGCTAATCCCCCCTGGGACGCGCGTGCTCGATCTGGGCTGTGGCGAAGGCGAACTGCTGGCCTGGCTTCAGGAGCACAAGCGTGTTGACGCCCGCGGCGTAGAACTGAGCGGGGCGCGCGTGCAACGTGCGATCGCACGCGGCGTCTCCGTCTACCAGGGCGACATAGATCAGGGACTCGCAGATTATCCCGATGGCGCGTTCGACTACGTCATCCTCAGCCAGACTTTGCAGGAGGTGCGCTCGCCGCTGAAGGTACTGCGGGAGATGCTTCGCGTTGGGCGGCGCGCGATCGTGGCTTTCCCGAACTTCGGCCACTGGAGCGTTCGGCTATCGCACCTATGGTCGGGGCGGGCGCCCCAAACCAAACTGTTTCCGCACAGCTGGTACGACTCACCCAACATTCACTTCCTAACGGTGGATGACTTCGCTTCTCTGGCGAAACAGGAACGATGGGTGGTGGAGAAAAGCATCTTTCTCAGCCGCAACCGCCGGGTGCAGTTGATGCCGAATCTGTCGGCCGAGACGGCAGTGTTTCTGGTGCGACGGTAGGAGCGGGCGCTGAGAATGTAGCCAGCGCCCGTTCTGACGTCAGTGCTGAGTCGGGACCTGCGGGACCTGCTTGTTGGTTCCTGCCGCGGCGCCGCCGTGCGCACCCTGCGGAGAGGCGCCCGGAATCGGCGGTGCGGTCGACGTTCCACCGGGCCCGACCGTTCCCGTCGGAGCCGCCTGATTCTGCCGCGGCCCGATCTGACCGCCGGGAATGTCCGCAGACTTCATGTTGGTGGGCTCCGTCGGCGCCCGGCTAATCGTATCCGTGTAGCAGCCAACGAGGAACAGACCCAGAAAGAACAGGCTGACACAGAAGATGATCGCGCTCAGGGGCTTATCCCACCGCAGGTGCATGAAGAACAGGGCCACCAGCGAAGCCTTCATCGATGCAATCAACATCGCGATGATGATGTTGGCAAGCCCGCCGCCCCAGTCGATGTAAGAGGCTCCGACGGTAATCACTGTCAGAAAAAGCAGCGCTCCGAGGATCATCCCGTACAGCTTCGGCCCGCCGTGTACGTGGTCGGCGCTGTGGGCCTGAGTATGTGCCGCTTCGGTGTTGAGTGCCATGCTTGTTGCGTTTCCTCTACGTAACCAGGTACAGCAGCGGGAACAGATAGATCCAGATCAGGTCGACGAGGTGCCAGTACAAGCCCACGAGATCAACGGGCGAGTAGTAGGTGGAGTCGAACGTGCCTTTCCGCGCCTTCAGAAGTATCCAGGTGATCGCCGCCATCCCGCCAAGCACGTGAATGCCGTGCAGGCCCGTCATCATGAAATAGAAGCTGAAGAAGATGAACTGGTTTGGAACCTGATCTCCTTTGTGCGAATAAAAGGCGCCCGGCAGCAGCCCGTCGTGAATCTTGTGCTCGTATTCGAAGAACTTCACGACAAGGAACATACCGGCGCAGACCAGGGTCACGATCAGGTACCGGACCAGCGCCTTCTGCTTGTTCGTCGCCGCCGAGTGCACGGCCATCACCATGGTGAAGCTCGAGAAAAGCAGGACGACAGTGTTCAGCGCTCCGAGGCGCTGGTCGAGATGATGATGCGCCTCGAGGAAAGCGGCCGGGTGTGCAGCC
>DASQEG010000522.1:0-5745 GCA_035633775.1 Bryobacteraceae bacterium | reverse complement strand
GCCAGCAGGGTGCCGGCGAAGATGCCGAACATGGTATTCGCGATCGCCGGAAGCGTGCTGACAATTCCTTCAGGATCCCAGGTCCTGGTGCGTGAGTACATGTGCCCCGTGAGGAAGATGCCGTCGACGTAGCGTGAGAAGTTGCAGTCCACGCTGAAGCTCCCGGGCCCACAGCCGGGCACCGAAACCGCCGTCATAAGAATCCAGTACAGAGCGAGCACAGCGACCGTGGCCACCAGGCGTGCCCGCGTACTCCGAAGGAGAAGGTAAATTGCTGCGGCAAAGAAGTAGCAGACCGCTATCCGCTGCAGTACGCCCGGAATTCGGATCGTGCCCATATCGAAGTACGGGAAGCCATTCAGGAAGACGCCAATCGCAAAGATTACCAGCGCCCGCCGTGCTGCGTGCATCAGAAGTGTCGTGCGGCTGTCCCCGCGCTCGATACGCCTGCGAAGAGACAGCGTCATGGCTACGCCGACAATCCAGAGAAAGAATGGAAACACCAGGTCAGTGAACGTCCACCCGTGCCATTCGGCATGCAGCAGTGGTCCGTATGCCGCGCTCGAACCGTTATTGTTCACCAGAATCATCGCGGCAATAGTGCCGCCTCTAAAAACATCAAGCGATTGCAGCCGGGTTCCGGACACGCAACGAGAATAACAGGATACCGATAATGAGACAGATGCCTGACGCCCTCCTGATAGTCTCCTTCGGCGGCCCGGAGCAGCACGAGGACGTAATGCCGTTCCTCGAAAACGTGACTCGCGGCCGCGGCATTCCGCAGGAGCGGCTGCTCTCGGTAGCCGAACACTACCACCACTTCGGCGGTCGCAGTCCGATCAACGATCAGAATCGCGAGCTGATTGCTGCACTCAGGGAAAAAGTGAACCTGCCGATCTACTGGGGCAACCGCAACTGGCGTCCCTTCCTGACCGATGCCATGCGCCAGATGCAAAGTGATGGGATCGGGCGCGCGGCGGCGTTCATCACCTCAGCATTTGGGTCGTGGTCGGGATGCCGGCAGTATCTGGAGGACATCGATCAGGCGCGGGCCGCGTGCGGCGGTGGCGCGCCGCAGGTAGACGCGCTACCGCTCTTCGGCAACCATCCTGCCTTCATCGAGGCCTTCGCCGACCGTCTCGGCGAGTCGCTGCGGAAGTTTACCCGCACGCCTCACGTCGCGTTTACTGCGCACAGCGTGCCGTTGTCAATGGCAGAGACCAGCCCTTATGTGAGGCAACTCGAGCGGGCCTGCGCAGGAGTTGCTGCCGTGACAGGCTTGACTGACTGGAAGCTGGTGTATCAAAGCCGCAGCGGTCCCCCGACACAGCCGTGGCTGGAGCCTGACATCCTCGACCACATTCGGGAACGTGCTGCCGAGGGAGTCCGGGATGTCATCATTGCCCCGATTGGGTTCATCAGCGATCACATGGAAGTGCTGTACGACCTCGATACAGAAGCCGCAGCGCTCTGTGATGAGCTCGGTATCACGATGCAGCGCTGCCGCACGGTGGGAACGCACGCTCGCTTCATTGACCTGATCGTCTCGCAGATTGGCGAGCAGCGGTCCTGTGAAGCCGGATGTTGTCCTCGACCAGCGCGTCCGGTTGCGCGGTAACTCAGTCGCCCTGAACAGTCAGATACTGCAAACGCCGCCTCGGTCCCGTGTGCTCCGGCATGCGGCATGCGGGCTCCGATCCACCTGGCGCAAGATAACGGGGCAGTTCGGCCTCGTAGTAGGCAAACGTGCGCCTCAGTCCGTCTTCCAATGAGACCACAGGATGCCAGCCGAGCTCGCCATGAGCGCGACGGCTGTCTGAGCGATAGCTGCCGATGTCAATGGGCTTGCGATCTGGAGGAAAGGGCCGGAAGATGGGTTCGGGACATCCGCCGATTCTGCTCGCCAGGCGTGCGATCGCTGCCACAGTGTGCACTTCAGGCCCGCCTGCGTTGAAGGAGCGCGAGCGCAGGTCGCGCGCGATACCCAGACGCAGAAAGATGTCGACGGCGTCGTCCACGTACATGGGATCGCGCAGTTGATTGCCATCACCGAAAATCTCAATCTGCTGCCGAAGCACCATGCGCCTGATGAAGGTGCTGAGAAAGCCCTGGCACGTGACGTCGAGCGCAATACGCGGACCGTACACGTTCGTAAGTCGCACCACGGCAGCATCCAGCATCCCCGCGCGCGTCAGCATCATGTGATACGACGTGGCGGCGAATTTGTGGACACCATTGAAGTCCACTGGCTGAATGGGATGAGCTTCGTCGACGGGCAGATACTTCGGTGCGCCGTAGACCTGGCGCGTGCTCGCATACACGATCCGTGGCTTCTTCGGAAGTTCACGGCAGCCCAGGAGAAAGTGCAGCTGCGAAACCGTGTTGACCTTCAGGTCGCGATCTGGGAACTGCATGCTGTGGATGTGGCTGATCTCGCCCGCGAGGTTAAAGATCACGTCCGCCGCCGCCAGATCGTCCCGGAAGACATGAGGCTCGCCTATGTCGGCTTGCACCACACGGATGCGAGCGCCGGATGGCGCAAGGTTGTGGTGATTACCGCCGCAACCCTCGAGCATCGGATCCACGACGGTCACCTCGGCGCCAAGCTCAACGAGCCGATTGGCGAGATTGCTGCCGATGAATCCCAGCCCACCAGTGACAAGACACCGTAGACCGGCGTAGCTCATCGGGCGAGCAATTCCTGTACTGCCGGTTCGAGCGAGGGCACGTACGCGACGCAACTGCCGCCACGGTGACTGCACCCGCCGTCCAGGTTCCGGAAACGAACGCCGGCCTCTTCGAGGATCACCTTCAGAGCTGCGAGATCCCAGGGCTGTGCATGGGGCTCGACCCAGACTTCGGCGTGTCCTGAGGCCACCAGCAGCGCGTCGTAACAGCCTCCCATGCTGCGCACCGCCCAGAACCGTCGCAGCCAGCCCAGCAGCTTTGGCCCGTAAGGCATCACTTCGCAGCTGTTCAGTGCCGTCACGCAAACCACCGCATTCTCGGGTTTATCGATCTTCGATGAGTGAATCGGTTTCTCGTTAAGCCATGCACCCTCGCCGCGCACGGCCGAGTACATCGCATTCTGAGCAGCCATGTGCGCGACGCCCATCGCGATCTCGCCATCGATCTCAAGACCGATCAGAATCGCCCATAACGGGAGTCCTCGGACGAAGTCACGCGTTCCGTCGATAGGGTCTATAATCCAGATGCGACCGTTCTTGCTGGGACGTGAAGCGCCTTCCTCGCCGAGGATGCCGTCGTCGGGAAATGTATCGACGATTCGCTGGGCGATCAGCCGCTCGCATTCTTTGTCGGCTGCGGTTACCGGGGAAAGGTCAGGCTTGGTTTCGGGGACGAACGCCTGGCGCGAGTACCCGACGGCCACCTCTCCGGCATGCATGGCCATCGATCGCGCCAAATCCAGTTCTTTGCGGAGGAACACAGAATCAGTTTAGCGATCAGCGAAGTTCGAGCAAAACCCAACCCGGCAAAGTCGATGGCTCGCCGCCTTCAAATACGATCCGGCGGGTCTTCGGGAACGGCAGACCTGTACGAATGGCGCGTTCGTAATTCGGAGAATTGCGAAGGAGCTTGCGCAGATCCTCATTCGCGGTGTCGGTAAATGCAGTCTTACTCAGGAACCCCGCCGCGTGTCCCATGTGCAGCACACAGCTGTCCCGACGCGCACGCGCGTCCTTCACGGCGCCTGCAAGGGCATCGAGGTTGGCGCCGAGTCGCGTTAGCCCGGTGCGATTCGCCCATTCGCGATGAAGATCCAGCAGTCGTGTCGCATGGTCGTTCGCTGCTTCCAGCAGCCGTTCCGGACCTGCGCCCGCCTCGCGGCGGTTCGTAGACCGGCTTGCCACTCCAAACACGCCACTGAAGGACGTCCGCGCCGGAGCCATCTCGACAAACGACGGGGTAGCGTCTCCCGAACGGCCGACGTAACCGCGCGGAGCTTGCTTCCACGCAAGCTCCAGCTTGCCGCCTCGCTCACTGAGCGCGCCCGTGCGCATGACATAGATGCGAAAGCCCTGCAGCGGCACCGTTCCGGAATCGCCGACCTGAACATTGCGCATCAGATCGCTGCCGCCGGAGCCCAATGTCAATGCCTCGCCTGCCTCCCCCGGTCGGCGCAGGCCACGCTCGCCAGCGGCGCGATTGGCAAGTTCCTTCACCGTCCCTGCGTTCCAGCGCGATGCGGCGAGCGCCGTTCGAAGCGCTCCCTTCAGTGCTGTCCCAGGAACGTAAGGTCCATGCGGTCCCGCGGCGAAAGTTGGAATGAAAAGTTGCTCGGCCCGCGCCGCTTCCCAGAATGCGGACGAGCTCGGGTGCTCGAACGGAATTCGCCGCGCGGCATAGTTCTGGGCAAAGCCGCCCCACGACGCAAAATCGAGCTTCTCGGCTTTGCGCAATTGCGCGAGGTAGCCGTCGAGGCGAGGGCCTTTCGAAAGCAGCCGAAAGATGCGCTGCTGGTCGAGGACATTGATCTGGTCCTTCCAGACCATGTAATCGATCGGCGCTAATCGCTTGCCGTCGCCCACCAGGAGCGGTGTGAGTGCGGTCAGTCGGTACTGCATCAGCTCTGCTGCTCCTCATCGCTGTGAGGCGGTTCCAGCAGCCCCGCCACTTGAGGGCCAGGCTCCAGCAGCCCTTGTGGCTGCGCCTCCTGCTCGGGTTCAGTGGGCTGGTCCGACCCCGAGTCGGCGGGCACTTCTGCCGCCGGAGGTTCCGCGATATCGGGATCCGCCGGGGCTTCCGTCGGGGCATCGAGTTCTGCGGCAGCCGAGACCTCGTCCTCAGCGACCGAGGGCAGGGGATCGGGCAGAGCTTCAGCCTCGGTCTCAGCTGTTGTGGGCTCCGGAGGTGCAGGTGCCGTTTCGGCCGCTGTCTGCTCGAACTGCCGCCATACATCCTGGTCCCGAGAAGCTACACGCACGGCCAGCGCGAGCCCGCTCCGTAATAGTCGGTGCTCGGCTCCTTCAACTGCAACGTTGAGCATCGTGCCACGAGGCTCGTCGCCGGTCAGCACTGAACCCTCCGCGATCATTCGGGATGCTGGCTTCAGCAGTCCGGCCGCATCGCGTCCCGATCGCCAGACCACCGAGTAATTGCCCCGGCTCCAGCCAATGTTCTCGCCTTGAGCGGGAGAGAACAGCGACAGCATCCACCATCCGCTGTCGTTTTCGTCTCCCTCACCCGACGGCAGAAAGGTTGTCGTGTCCACGTTCTCAAAGCGCGGCGGAAGCGAACGCCCCCAGCCGCGGGACCGGCCTCCTCCGATGCCGCTGTCGGCCAACAGTCGAACGGCACCGCGAATGCGATCGGACCACGAGGTTCGCGCAGCATCGTCGGCGAAGGCAGCAAGGAACCAGAAACCTGAGTCGCGGTTGAACTCCAGCGCACCGATTCGATGCGCCTGACGACTGACCCGGTCTTCACGGTCCACCGGGGCCAGTGTGCGAGTGGTCAGGCGGAACGGTGCAGGTGCAGGACCGCTCTTGTACAGCGGCAGCAGGCACTCGCTCGAGGGCTCCACCACCCACTGTTCGTCGCTGATGTGCTCATGTGCGACCAGCTTGCGCACCAGGCTCAACGGGACAAACTTTGCCATGTCCCAGCGAACCTTGCCGGCCGCCTGCGCCGGAGGCCACACGGTTCGGGGCGGCTGCACGAACGTGAGCTGGCCGGCGAATGGGACGCCGGAACTGAGCCGCACTGCAGCCGGTTCATGTCCGG
>DASQEG010000521.1:0-7367 GCA_035633775.1 Bryobacteraceae bacterium | reverse complement strand
CCTTTGGTGTTGACCTCCGAGCGTGAGGTCCGGCCTGCCTTGCCGCTTCGGCTAATCGGTCTCGGTGCGCGGTCAGGGTATTCGACCGCGCTGCTCGGGCTTCGACCTTTCGACATCACCTCGGTCCCGGTCGACAGGATCCGGGCTCACATTGTGAGGGCGCGAACGACGACGCGGCGGTGGCTGCCTATGAACGCGCCGGAAGCCGAGGAACACATTCTGAGCGGGATCTATCAGCTCGAGGGCGACACTCGCTGGATGAGCCGGCGGGCTGTACTCGCTCTGGCGCGTCCTGCAAATCCCCGGCCGATGGAGGTACAGCTGTACCTGCCGGCGCAGGCGAGTGCACGGCAGGTGAGCGTATCGGTGGATGGTGAGGAAGTTCTGCGTCAGCAGGTACGCGCCGACGGTGTGCACACGCTGACGACCAGGCCTGTTTCAGGGTCGACCGTTGTCGTCGAACTCGACCAGACGTTCCGCGTGGCGGGCGACAACCGAGACCTCGGGGCCGTCCTCATCTCCGCAGGTTACAGGTAGCACCGGCGAGCGGCTCCGCGGACACCAGACCTTCGGATCCGTGCTGCGAAAGATCACGATCGAAGGGGTCCCCACAGCAGCAGCAAGATGGGAGACCCCGGAATCGTTGCCGATGTAGAGCCTCGCGCTTGCGAGCCATGCTGCAAGCTCCAGAATCGTGTCGAATCGAACTGCACCTTCGAGCTCTTCTTCCGGTCCGGCGCTGAACTCCGCAGGGAGAGGAAGGGCGCGTTGCAATTCCCGAAACTTCGGCAGACTCCAGTTCTTGCGCGGGCTGCCGGAAAACGGGTGAATGGCGATGAAGTTCCGACGTGGCACTGAACCGATGTCGAAATGCGGTATCGAAGCATCACTTCCGCCCACCTGTCTCATGTAGAACTCAACGGCGTGGCAGGAGCCGTCAGGCAGGGCAGGGAAGAACTCGACCGGCAGTCCGGAGAGGGCATCACGAAAGGCGGCCCGCGCCGAACCGTACCACGACATGATTGAGTCGAAGGTCTTCATGGCCTGCCGGGCACGATCGTCAAGGCCGAACTCAAGCAGGTCAATCCCGGTCGAAGCGAGTGAGCGCACCCGATCCGGCCACGTCAGAAGGGCGGGATGAGAACACCAGACCTCCGTGTAGTCAGCACGGCAGTGCTCGGCTGCGGGAAGCCAGACGACAGTGTCACCGATCGCGCCGGGCCTGATCAGGAGGCGCCGGGTCAGTTGCGGATCTCGACCGGAACCTTCACGTCCAGAGTGCGAGGTGGGAGGCACATGCGGTCATTGCATGCCTGATATCGAAGCTTGCCATTCAGATGAGTCGTACCTGCGGGAACGGTGGCGGGAACGCGAACCTTTGCGCTCGCCTTAACGTCTCCCTCGAACACGGATACCGGCTTAGCGCTGAACTGGAACTTCTGCATCTTCGGCGTCGGATAGGTGACGTCGCTGACCTGCAGATTGCTGGGTGCAAAAGAGATCTTCAGCGGGATTAGGTATTCATCCGCCGGAGTGTGGCTGTTCACGTGGTAGCCGCTGCGGATCGAGATTGTAAGGTCAAGCGTTTGCGTGCTATTGCGCCTGGCCACAATCTTCTCGGGAGCGCCGACACTGACGACGCTGCTGAGCGAATTCAGGCTTGTCTGGCTAGCGGCGGGCGTGGGTAGAGACGCCACTGTCGCGACCAGCGTCAGCACGGCTGTCCAGGAGCTGTACAATCTCATTCTCGTAATCACCCTTGCTGATGAGCCCGATGTGGGTGCTCGCGATTCGGCCATCTTTGTCGATCACAAACGTGGTTGGCAGCGACTCGACACCCCCGTACTGCTGAGCCACCATATCTGTGCCCATAACAGTCCGATAGTTCACTTTGTTCTTGACGATGTAGGGTTTTACCACTTCCCAGCCCTCATCGTCCATCGCCACGCCGAGCACGGCAAAGCCGCGGTCCTTGTACTTTTGCTCGAACTCGATGAACCACGGAATCTCGATCTTGCAGGGGCCGCACCATGTTGCCCAGAAGTTGAGCAGCACGACTTTACCCTTGTAGTCTGCGAGACTGACGGCCCTCCCGTCAGAATCCTTGAGCGTCCAGTTTGGCGCCTGTTTCCGCTGAGCCGCCGTCTTCACCTCATTCTTCCTGCCCGGTTCTGAGTTCCCGGACGAGCAGGCAGCAAGAAGGGTGAACAGCAACAGACCGGCCACTGCAGAAGCGCGAGTCATGATCTTCATCATAGAAGATGCGCGGGAGCTCAAACCGGTAGCGATCTTTCGGCCAGGTTGGCGAGCACCCACGCGCGGCGCTGGTCACGAGTGTCGCGATCCAGAGTGTTCTCGGCGTATCTTCGGACAGTGCCAAAGTACCAGGCGGCAGTGTCGCAGAAGCTTTCGCACAGGTAGTCCTTCCACCGGCGCGATCGCTGCTGCATATCAGCCGCAGTGACCCGGTTTTTCATCGATTCCGCCGACCACGCCAGCTCGCCCCGAACGCTGCTCTTTACTTCAGCGCGGATCAGTGCATCCCACGAGCGGCGGGTGGCCTGGTCCAGCTTCGACCAGACGAAGTGGAAGACCTCGTGGATGAAAATGCGCTCCAGGACTCGTGGAGTCCGAAGCATGCTGGCGTCCAGCGTAATCTGCCGCTTCCGGAGGAAGCAGCCCGCATACACCGCGTCACCTTTATGGGATTTCGAGAGCAGCTGTCCGCGCCACGCGGTCAGCCTCGGACGATAACGGACCCGAATGGTGTGACCCCGGAGCTCGGGCATGCGGGCAAAAACTGCGTCTGGCGATTCTCCATAAATATAAAAGATCTTCCGATTACTTTTGCTGCGACTGCTGAAAGAATGCTTCATTATTAAACTGCACTGTCGTTTTGGCGCGCATCTGTGCCTGCCACTGCTGGAAGCGCGCCTGCTGTATGGTCTTATAAATCTCGTCCCGGACACTTTCGTACGGCAGCACGCCAGCCGAGACGATCCTGAAAATGTAATAGCCGTTCTCGTGCCGCAGCGGCTCAGTTACTTCGCCCTCCTTCATCTGAAACAGGACGTCCTTCATGGCCTGAGGCGGCTGAGTGCTGCTGGGCTGAATCTTCAACTCGGGCGCCGGTGTACCTGACTGTCCCGCGACCTCCTTGCCCAGCGCCTCGAAGTCCTCACCGGCCCTGGCCCGCTTCGCGAGCGCCACTGCCTTCTTCTCGACGGCCTCTTCGGCCTGATCCGCGGCAAAGGGCACGTAGATCATACGAACGGTCAGCTCGCGAAACTGGTCGCTGTTGGCCGTGTAGTACTGTTTCTGTTCCTCGGCCGACACCGGGGATTTCTGCTGAGCGTCGTTGAGGGCGGCACTGGTCAGCACTACGAGGCGGCTGAACTCAAGCTGTTCCTTCGTAGGGCTCTGCTTCTCCAGCCCCTGCTTTTCTGCGTACTCGAGCAGCGCCAGATAGTACGCATGATCGCGCAGGAACTGTTTGGGGTCCCGGGCAAAGTAGGCCTGCACCTGCTGTCCCGCGGCGGTGATGTATTTCCGGAGTTCATCGGCCGTGAACTTGCGTCCGTTCAGCGTAGCGACGATAGCGTCACCGGGTACTTCAGCTGGCGGCTTCGCCTGCTCCTGCGCAGGCAGCAGAAAAGCTGCACCGGCGGTCCAAAGCAGCATTCTCCTGATCATTGCTGAACCTTCTCCGCGGCTGCTTCGGCCGCCTTCATCGCCTGCTTATTGGTTTCGAGAAACGTTGTCCAGAAAGGTTCGTTCTTTAGGACAGCAGTGCTCCGGGCGCGCTGCTCATCGAGGAACTTTTTCAGGGCAGCCTCACGGAGCTCTTTCTCAAGCTCCGGCCGAATTGCTTCGAAAGTCGCCGTGCTGAATGAGTCCGGGCGGAAGATGTACCAGCCGGTCGCATGCTCTACCGGCCCGACGATGTCGCCTTCCTTAGCAGCAAGAACAGCTGTTCGTATCTCTGCGGGAACGTTGCCTTTTGCGCGTATCGGGTAGGGAAATCGTGCTTCTTTCTTGGCCGAGCTGTCGTCGTCGGAGTACTCCCTTGCAGCTGCCAGGAAGTCTTTTCCAGCGCGCAGTTCTTCAACAGCCTTCAAGGCGCGTGCCTTGGCCTGCTCTGGCGTGGTCTCCTGGGCTCCTTGTCCATTCAGCGAAGTCCGGTAACCAACGCGGGAGACGAAGATCACCCTTGCCTCCGCCTGCCGGTAATCGTCAATACGCTCCTCATAGGTCTTGCGAAGAGCTGCGGGATCGACCGGGGCTGTCTTCCGAACTTCCTCCAGAAGGCCCTGAACCAGGATCTGTCTGCGCGCGGCTTCCAGCTTCTGCCGGTAAGGAGGAGTCTGGGGCAGCTTTCGTCGTTCCGCTTCAGACTGCAGGTTCAGGCTGAGTGCGTACTGTTCGAGAAACTCCTTCGGTTTCGTTCCGGCCAGATCGCGAACATCCTTTGGCAGATCCACCGCAAGCGCTTCGAGATCGCCGACGGTGAACGGCTTTTCGTTTACCGTAGCGATCACGGTGTCGGGGGTCATAGGTACCACTTCGACCGGGCTCTGCGGCAGGGCACAGATCACACACGTGGCGAACAGGAGGAGAAAACGGCGCATCAAGGTACAAAGCCATTTTACCAGCCGGGGTGCGATGGCTCGGTGAACGTCCCGGCTAACGAGCCGCCGGAGCGCGCTGCGGTTTGCTGTTCCGCTGCATTCGGACCTTAAGCAAAGCCTCAATGTCACGGTAGATCTCATCGGGCGGCCGGTTTGCCGGGATCGAGTGATAATCTCCGCCGGCATAGTGGACCATGATGGGCGAGGTCAGCTTCTCGTACTGCTCAAGCCGGGCGCTGACCACCTCCACGCTGTCATCAGACCTGCGAATGAGGCGAGTACCGTCGTCGTCGCACACGTTTGGCTTCTTCGGTGGCTTGAACAGCAGATTATAGATGCGACCGCACTTCGGGCACTGACGCCGTGACGAGATTCGCTCGATGAGAACCGACTTGGGCGTGGCCAGATGGAAGATGGTCGGCGGAGCGAAGCCGAGCCGCACGAGGTGCCCATCGAGGAATTCAGCCTGCGTGAGCGTACGGGGGTACCCGTCCAGCAGGAACCCGTTTTTGCAGTCGGGCTTTGAGGTCCGGCTGACCACGATATCGTTTACCAGCTCATCGCTGACGAGAGAGCCCGTCTGCAGCAGCGACTGAACCTGATGGCCGAGCTCCGTTCCTGCCTCAACCTCGGCTCTCAACATCTCCCCGGTCGAAATCGCGGGTACATTGAGGAGTTTCGAGATCAACGGAGACTGCGTGCCCTTGCCGCAGCCTGGCGGCCCGAACAGCAGAATCACCAAACGTGCCTCCTGAGAATTGAACCCCCATTATAGGAGGCAGAGCATTCCTTTCCAAAAGTGGCTTATGAAGATTGCGGAGATGTTCTATTCGATCCAGGGGGAAGGGCTCCTGGCCGGCGTGCCTTCGGCGTTCGTCCGCACCAGTGGCTGCAATCTCCGGTGTTCGTGGTGCGATACGCCTTATGCATCATGGAAACCTGAAGGCAGCGACGTCGGAATCGAACAGATCCTCGCGTTTGTGCAGAGCCAGGGATGCGGTCATACGGTCCTGACCGGCGGGGAGCCAATGATTCATCGCGGCATTGTGGATCTGACGCACCGCCTAAAGGCAAATGCGCAGCACATCACCATCGAGACGGCAGGGACCGTGTTCGAGCCGGTAGCCTGCGACCTGATGAGCGTCAGCCCCAAGCTGGCCAACTCCACGCCCTGGAAAGCCGATGCAAGTGGGTGGGCGGCCCGCCACGAGAGCCTTCGGTACCAGCCCGAGGTGCTTGCCGCGCTGGTGTCACGCTACCCCTACCAGTTGAAGTTCGTGGTCAGCGATCCGGCGGATCTGGAGGAGATCGAGACGATCGTCGGACGTCTCCGCGCACAACCAGACCGGGTTCTTCTCATGCCTGAGGGCAGGGATGCTGCCCATCTCGCGGAGCGCTCGAGATGGCTGGCGGAAGTTTGCAAGCAGACGAAATATCGCTTCTGCCCGCGGCTCCACATCCTGCTATGGGGTGATCGCCGGGGCGTTTAGCCCTGCTGTTACAATGCCTCGCGATGCCAGAGAACGCTGCTTCGTTCGCCCCGCCAGAGGACTTCGTACGTAACGCCAGAGTGCAAGGGTTGGAGGGCTATCGCGCTCTTTACGACCGTGCCGCCGCAGATCCGGAAGGCTTCTGGAGCGAACTCGCCCGAACAGAAATGCACTGGTTCGCGCCGTGGCACGGGGTCCTCGACTGGGATAATCCACCGTTTGCAAAATGGTTCATCGGCGCTACTACCAACGTCAGCTATAACTGCGCCGACCGCCATGTCGAAGCCGGACTTGGGGACAAACCCGCCATCATCTGGGAAGGCGAGCCGCAGGGCGACACGCGCGTCATTAATTTCCGCGAACTTCAGCGGCTGGTCTCGCGGTTTGCCAACGTGCTGAAGTCCCGAGGGCTGAAGGCAGGCGACCGCTCGGTGATTTACATGCCGATGGTTCCCGAAGCCGCTGTCGCAATGCTGGCATGTGCCCGCCTCGGCGTTACGCACAGCGTCGTCTTCGGCGGATTCTCGGCCGAAGCGCTGAAAGCCCGCATTCAGGATCTCGGCGCCGCGGTTGTGATCACGGCCGATGGGGGATGGCGCCGAGGTAAGGACGTTCGGCTGAAAGCGGCCGTCGACGAGGCGCTGGCCGAGCAGGGTACGGTTCGCGACGTCATTGTGTTGAAGCGCACGGGCACCGACGTGACCATGCAGTCCGGGCGCGACCACTGGTGGCATGACCTCGAGGCGGGTGTCAGCGATGAATGTCCAGCGGAGCCGCTCGATTCCGAGCACCCGCTATTCGTCCTGTACACATCGGGAACCACCGGCAAGCCCAAGGGCATCCTCCACACCACGGGCGGGTACCTGCTGCAGACACTGATGACCACCAAGTGGGTCTTCGACCTCAACAACGACGACGTGTATTGGTGCACCGCCGATATTGGCTGGGTAACCGGGCACAGCTATGTTGTCTATGGCCCACTCGCGGCCGGCGCCACGACGCTGATGTTCGAAGGCGCGCCGGACTACCCCGCATACGACCGCTGGTGGGACATCGTCCAGAAGCACAAAGTCACGATCTTCTACACCTCACCCACCGCGATTCGGGCGCTGAGCCGACAGGGCGAGAGCTGGCCGAACTCCACGGACCTCTCGAGCCTTCGCCTCCACGGTTCGGTGGGCGAACCGATCAATCCAGCGGCATGGGAGTGGTTCCACCGCGTCATCGGCAAAGGTCGGTGCCCAATCGT
>DASQEG010000520.1:0-8641 GCA_035633775.1 Bryobacteraceae bacterium | reverse complement strand
CTTTCAACAGTCCAGCGAAAATCCTTGTTCTCGCGAACCAGACGAATCGCGGTGTCGATGCTGTCCTTATAGTCCCGTGCAACCTGGTCAGGAGGAAGCGTGAACCCGATGTCCAGGTGCGCGTGTGGCATGACGAGGATCCTCTTGATGGATCCAGTCCGCTGCTCAGCAGCCAGTTCGTACTTCGATGGCGATTGCGCCAACAGAGTCGTGCAGAAAAGGACGAAGAAAAGGAGCATGGAGTGAGTCAGCGGAGGCTCCCCGATGTGCCCGGAATCACAGGCAGCCCGCAAATGCTCTCAGAATATGTACCGCAGCGCAAACTGCATCTGCCGGTTGGTAGCGAAGCCGCTGGAGGTGGAGATCGTGCTCAGGCTTCTGCCGAAACTCGCTGGTGCAGTAATGTTTCCGCCCGGGTTCCCAAATTGTGGAGTGTTGAAGATGTTGAACGTCTCAGCCCGAAACTCCACATTCTGCCCTTCGCTGATCGCGAACGTCTTGAACAGCGAGAAATCGAAGTTAACCGCACCCGGCCCCCGAAGCACGTTGCGGCCCAGATTTCCGATTCGACCTGCAGGAGGCGCGGCGAAAGCTGCAAGATTCAGCTGGCTGTTCGGCGTGTCGAAATTGGCCGGACGCACAGGGACGCCCCCGACGAGATCGGGTCGCGACGTAAATGACCCCACGCGCAGCGGATCGCAGCCGCAGGACATACCCGTGATTGGAAATCCTGTTCGCAGCACTGTGATTCCGTTGATCTGCCATCCCCCGCCGATGAATCTCGGAATAGCGGGAAGTGCGGGAATCTCGTAGACATAATCGAACTGCAGGATGTGGCGCACATCGCCATCGGCGTTGCCGTAGTCCAACTGGTAATTCGCATCGTCGGAGTACGCCGCAAACAAAGTTGGAGCGTTGTCCAGTGCATGCGCCCAGGTGTAGTTTACGTTCGCTGTCAGCCCTCGCCCGAAGCGCGTTCGAAAGCTCGTCTGCAATGCATGGTAGTTCGAGATCGCGGCATCGTTGTACATGCTGATATTACCGAAACTCGGGTACGGCCGAGTCTGTGTCCCGGGTAGCAACCTGTTGATGTTCCGTGCCGGTCCATCGATGTGAAGACCCCGATTGCCAATGTAGGCGACCTGCAGCATCGAGCTGTCTCCGAACCCCTGCTGAACGTTGAGGTTCCATTGCTCCGTATAAGCAGTTTTAAAATCTATGGGCAGCGCCGTCACATTGGACACTGACCCGAATGAAGTAATCGCCGGGAAGGGGAAGCCAATAAGATTCGGTTCCTGTTGGCGAGTTAGCCCGAAACTCTGTTGCGAGATATTGTTCGGCACGTTCTGTGCGAACGCCGCATTCAACGAAGCATAGAACAGGCCGAACGCTGCACGCAGCACTGTCCTGCCCGATAAGGTCGGAGTAAAGGCGAAGCCGACACGCGGAGCGAGGTTCAGTTTCGGGGCGTTCAGGAGTGTGGTACCTACTGGCTCCAGCCGTCCTGCGACAGGATCAAAGTTCGCGATGCGTCCATGGGACTCCGTGGGAGAAGTGTCGTACTGGTAGCGAAGCCCAGCGTTAATTGTCAGCCGCCGACTTACCTGTACATCGTCCTGCAGGAAGAAGTGGTAGTAAGTGTTCCGCATCCCGGCTCGAGGCTGGCCGAGGGTACCGATCGACGTGGGGCTGTTATTCGCGAGGTCATCCAGCGTTTGAAACGTGACCGTGCGCTGGAATGACAGCTCCTTATTGTCCTGGTTCCGGATGATCTGGGCGCCGAACCGGATCTGATGGCGTCCGGTTACATACGATGCAGTCTCGAGCAGACTGTAAGAGTTGTTGGCCACTCGAAGGTCGAACAATCCCGGACCCACGCCAGCGGAACCGCTTCCCAGCGCCGTGATCGGGAATGCCCTGATCTCATCAGTCAGGGCAGCACGTGGGTCGATATGAGCGCGGTTGAACGCGAGTGCGCTCTCCAGCAGGAAGCGAGGTGAAAAAGAATGGGTGTGCGTCAGCTTCGCAAGCTGCAGGAACCCTTCCGCTCTCTGCACCTGTCCCTCTGCTACCCCGAAGTAAGTCTGCGTGAGATTTCGATTGGCGTTGTACCGGAAGCTCAGGCGATCATTTGGGTTGATGTTGTAGTCCACTTTGATTGAGCCGGTGTTTTCCGTCAGCGGATCGGAGATGTTCCGCGTGTAAGCCGCCAGCCGTGCGTCCGATGTAGAGAGCGGCCCGTTCGGCAACGGGAGCATGTCCACGGCTGGCCGAACTGCTGTCGGAAGCGTCTGTCGGAACGCTGCCGTTGGCACAAACGTGCTCTGTGTCTTTCCCGACCGCTGCCGGACGCCTTCATAGTTGCCGAAAAAGAACAGCTTGTCTCGGAGTATGGGACCGCCGAGGTTGCCGCCGAACTGGTTCAATCGGTATGGCGGCTTTCTCGCTGGCGGAACGTTGAAGTAGTTCCTTGCATCCAGCTTCTCGTTGCGGAAGTACTCGAACAGTCCGCCATGAAACTGGTTGCCGCCCGACTTTGTTATCAGGTTGACAACACCCGCGAGCGCTTGCCCGAATTCCGCGGAGAAGGAGTTTGTATAGACCCTAAATTCCTGGCTCGCGTCGATACTGGCCCGCGAAATGCGACCCCGACTCGAACCGTAGGTGTTATTCAGATCGTCCGCATCGACCCGGCTCGCATCCGCGCCGTCAAGCAGGAACCGCACAGCACCCGAACCGCGAAAGGTTTGCGACCCTCCGACGGATTGTGTGCTGGCGCCGCCTCGCAGCATGGCCCCGGGAACCAGTTGCAGCAGGTCCGTGACGTTCCGGCCATTGATCGGAAGATTCTGCAGCTGACGCGTGGTCACCACGATGCCGAGCGTTGACGATGCCGTGTCCACAATCGGCGCCTGAGAACTGACGTTTACTGTTTCGGATACCTGGCCTGTCTCGAGCGTCAGGTCAAGTCGCATCCGATCAGAAACCTGGAGCCGCAGGTCGGACCGAACAAGCGTCTTGAAGCCCGGCGCTGACGCCGACACCCTGTAGAGTCCGACGGGCAGAACTGGCGCGATGAAATTACCTGTCTCGTCCGCCGTGATGCGCACCACGGCTCCGGTCGCCTGATTCTCCACCGTAACGATGGCAGAGGGGATCACGGCTCCGCTCGGATCCAGGACCGTACCCAGAATGACGCCCGTGTCGAGTTGGGCGGAACAGGGCAGGATCAGGAACAACAAACTAAGGACCAGAATCGTAGTTCGAGCTAGCATGGCATCCTCCACTGATTGCGCAGCGCCGGTGGTTTACACGACGAGTCAGGCCACATCCGGCCGTTACTCACCGAATAATGCCCCGACGGTCATGGTTAATGTTCTGTCGCTGCGTCCGCCGTGTTCGTGCAGGCGCAGCTGACCGTTCACATAGCTAATGTTGGCAACACCTTGATAATTTGCCGGGACTCGGAAGAGAAACCCAGCGTAGGCGCGGGCCGCTGTCTCCCCCGCGTCCAGATACGCGTACAGGCTGCGGTCGAAGATGCGACCCTTGCTCACGAGTACGGGAAACGGCTGGTGCAATCCCGTCGTGCCAAATTCCAGTCCCCGGGCTACCGGCACGCCTCTTTCCGCATGCCGCCACGCGTTAAACCATGGATAGTCAGAGTTTTTCCAGATGTACCCGATCAACAACCTCTGCGAAGCACTCGTAGCTGTGGTCCAGCCGTATTCTTCGTCGATCGTGTACGAAACAACATTGGGCGCAGGGTCGGACGTAAGTCGCCTCACGTCGACCTTCACGCCATTCTCAACAGCGTACGGCCAGCTGACAGCGATCCGCTCGGGGTCAGGGAGCGGGCTGGACTGCATGAAGCCGCGTGTGCCGTTGGAGTCGACCAGCGTGTGCTCGTCGAGGAACGGCGGCGCGATTGTCGGGTGCTGGACCATGTTATAAATCCGGCCAAGCTGGTTGGTGTTGGTAACCCGTTCAGTGACAGTAAAGAGAGCCGCATCGCCCGAGAGACGAATAAGCCGCGTCACCTGCAGTCCGGCCATGGGAAGCACGGCGGCCATTTCCGCCTCGACGTGCCCACTCTTCACATGCGGCCCTGCAACCACTCGCCACCGTACGCGCGACGCTTCGCCGTGAAAGGGCATCCCGTGGCGCTCTTCTGCCTGCGACGGCGGCCCCCATCGATCCAGGCACAAAAAGTGACCCATAGGCCGGGGACTTACGCCCGATCGAGCGGAATCCCACGTGAGCGGGTTGTGATTATCGCCCGCCAGGTGAAAGTCTGATATCGATCCACCTCCCAGGTCGACTCGAACGGATGCTGTCTTGCTCTCCAGCACTACCGACGGGCGCGCTTCGTCAGTTGTTTGTGCCGCTCCCGGGACACCAAGTGAAACCGCCAGCACTTCTGCCAGGCACCGAAGCCGGATACGTGTGAAATAAGCCCGGCGCGCAGCCATCCCGATTACGCCAGAACCTGTCTGACTACGGCACCCCGCACGCCCGTAAGCCGCTGGTTTAGTCCGGAGTAGAAGTACGTCAGCCTTGTATGATCGAATCCCATCAGGTGCAGAACGGTGGCATGCAGATCGGAAACATGCACCGGGTTTTCCACGGCTTTAAATCCCAGGTCATCCGTAGCCCCAATTGCCTGGCCACCTTTCACGCCAGCGCCCGCCAACCACATGGAGAATCCGTGCCAGTCGTGATCCCGGCCCGGCTTGCCGACTCCTTCGCTGGTAGGAGTGCGTCCAAATTCTCCGCCCCAGATCAGAAGCGTCTCGTCCCACAGGCCGGTTCGCTTCAGGTCGGTGATGAGAGCTGCTATGGGTTGGTCGGTCTCGCCGGCATGAAGCGTATGGTTCGCGATGCAGTTGTTGTGGCCGTCCCACGTATCTTCGATATGGCCGCCACCCGAGTAGAGCTGGACGAAGCGCACGCCGCGCTCCAGAAGCCTTCGTGTAATGAGACATTTTCGACCAAAGTCAGCCGTGATCTTGTTGTCGAGGCCGTACATTGCGCGCGTCTGCGGCGATTCCCGCTCCAGATCCACGGCTTCGGCGGCCTCCGTTTGCATGCGGTACGCAAGCTCGTACGATTGAATGCGCGCTGCCAGTTCCGTCTCGTCGGGGCGAGCCTCCATGTGCGTCTGGTTCAGTCTCTTTAGCAGGTCCAGTGAGCGGCGCTGCGTCGCATCCGTTATGCCCTCCGGCCTGGACAGGTCCAGCAGCGGAGTTCCACCGCTGCGAAACAAGGTTCCCTGATATGCAGCCGGCATGTAACCCGCAGTCCAGTTGGACGCGCTGCCGATGGGCCCGCCCCGGGGATCCGTCATGACCACGAACGAAGGCAGACTCTCGTTCTCGGTGCCGAGTCCATATGAAAGCCATGACCCAAGCGCTGGTTTGCCGATCAGGATGCTGCCGGTATTCATTTGAAGGCAGCCTGAGGCGTGCGCGGCTGTGTCGGTATACATGGAGCGAATCACGCACAGATCGTCGGCGTACTTCGCCGTATGAGGAAATAGGCTGCTGATCTCCAGGCCGCTCTGCCCGTGCTTGCGGAACTCGAACGGGGACTGCATGAGGTGACCTACAGGCCGCATGTTGGAACCGACTGCAAGATCGCCGTCGTACCGCTGTCCGTTGTACTTCGTCAGTGCCGGCTTGGGATCGAAAGTGTCCACCTGACTCGGAGCGCCGTTCATGAACAAGAAGATTGCGTGCTTCGCCTTCGCAGCGAAGTGCGGCGGACGGGCAGCCAGCGGGTTGACCGCCTTACCTGGCGTCGCAGCAGCAGCGTGCCGCGCAAAGAACCCGTCCCGGCTGAGCAGGTCCACCAGTGCGAGCGTGGGAAACCGTGCTCCAATGTTCCACAAAAACCCGCGACGGCTCTGATCGCCTGGTGCGCTGTTTTGCATAGGACCTCAATCCGGATAGACGAACTCGTTCATGTTCAAAATCACGCGGCACAGCTGCTCGAGTGCGTTTCGGGTTCCGCCCTCTTCCCTGACAAAACGCAGCATCGACGCAGCTTCCGCCGTTGTGGGCTTTCGAGCGAACGCGAGCCGGAACGCATGCTGGATCTGTCGTTCCGGATCTGGACCCGCTTCTATTTCGAGGCGTGCAGCCAGGTGACGCGCCTGGCGATTTACGAAGTCGCCGTTGAACAACGTAAGCGCCTGGGGCGCGACGTTCGTATTGATTCTCTTTGCAGAACTGCGCGATGTATCGCAAAAATCGAGCACCTCGAGCATGGGAACGATCATGGAGCGCTTGATAAACGCATAGACCGTCCGCCGCGACGCCTCGTCCTCCACAAACGGCTGCCAGATCTTATCCGGATCGCTGCTGCCTTCAAGCGCTTGCTTTGGAACGAACGGATACATACTCGGTCCGTACATCCTGGGGTTGAGCTTGCCGCTGACGGCCAGCATCGAGTCACGAATGGCCTCGACCTCAATCCGGGTGTACGGTACTCGCCAGAGCAGGCGATTCTCGGGATCTTCAGCCAGATATTTGGGAATGACCCGCTTGCTCATTCGCCACGTGTTGCTCGTAAGAATCAGACGATGCAGCTTCTTCAATGACCAGCCGTTCTCGACGAACCAGGATGCCAGCCAATCGAGCAGTTCGGGGTGAGTTGGCTTCTCGCCGATGCGGCCGAAATCACTCGCCGTCCGTACCAGGCCTTCGCCGAAGTGGGCCTGCCACACCCGGTTGACAATGACGCGTGCGGTCAGAGGATTGTCCGGATGGGCCAGCCAGCGAGCGAGCGTCAACCGGCGCAGGCTGGTGGTCGCCGCCGGTGGGAATTCCGGTTGTGCAGATGTGAGGACCGCCGGAACGGCGGGCGATACTTCGGGACCAAGTGCTCGTGCATTGCCGCGAATCAGAACGTGCGTAGTCGCAGGTGCCTTTGGCTCATGCAGGAAGTATCCCCGTGGCAGATCCGGGGTGTCACGCTTCAGTCCGGCAATCTGCGCTTCGAGTTCAGCGATGCTCGCTTTGATTGTGGCTGGCAAAGCGGCTGCGACTTCGGTTTCCAGCTCTTTCGTGTATCTGCCCGTGAGTGCCTTCTGCTCATCGCTTCTCTTGGCGGGCTCCGTACGGAAGGCCTGTAAGGCGTCGGCTGGCAGACGGCTCTCGCCACTCGTGATGAAGGTGCGGCGAAAACTTTCCCGAAGATCTTCTATGTTCTTCCTGAGTGGCGCAATTTTCCGATTTCGTTCCGCTTCGCGTTCCAGCTCGGATTGCGTGCCAACGGGCAGATCGAGTTCTGTCCTTCCGTTGCGTGGCCGCTCGAGCCCATTGAAGATCGCCACCATACCGTAGTAATCGCGTGCTGTAACCGGATCGAACTTGTGGTTGTGACAGCGAGCGCAACCAAGCGTCAGCCCCAGGAACGCCTGGGATGTCGTGCTCACCAAGTCGTCAAGCTGATCGAATCGATCCGTCTCCGGATCGGCAGGCTCGTCGTCCCAGGGCCCGAGACGGTTGAAGCCGGTAGCGATCAGTGTCTCCGCGTTCACGTCCGGAAGTTCGTCGCCCGCAATCTGCTCCAGAATGAATCGGTCATACGGCTTGTCGTCGTTGAACGCCTTGATGACATAGTCGCGATAGCGCCACGCGTGCGGTTTCGCCGCATCCCGCTCATATCCGTTCGTTTCCGCAAAGCGCACCACGTCCAGCCAGTGCCGCGCCCAGCGTTCTCCGAACGTTGGGCGCGCAAGCACCCGATCAATCATTTGATCCAGACCCTTAGCATTGGCATGGCCGCTGAACTCGGCCTGTTCCTCGATCGTGGGAGGCAAGCCGGTCAAATCGAGGTGCACGCGGCGGAGGAGTTGAAACGGTTCCGCGGCGGGCGAAGGCTGCCAGCCCCGGGCCTCAAGTTTTGCCAGCACAAACTGATCAATGGGATTGCGAACCCAGGCTCTGTTCCGCACTGCCGGAGGCGAGACTCGTAACCGGGGCTCGAATGCCCAATGCTTAGCTTCGTCTTTCTTCGCTTTCTGCGGTTCGTCCTGGCCCGGCCATTGTGCGCCCTGGTCGATCCAGGACCGCAGGACCCGGATCTGCTCAGGGGTGAGGCGAGGACCCGAAGGTGGCATCACCATCTTCGGGTCAAGTCCCGAGACGTAACGAAGGAGGAGGCTCTCCGAGCTCTTGCCGGGAACTATCGCCGGAACCCCGGACCCGCCGCCACGCACAGCGTCGCTCCGGCGATCCAGACGCAACTCTCCGAGATGCAGTTTGCTGCCATGGCAGCTCACGCACCGGGCAGTCAGAATCGGCTGGACGTCACGGTCGAAATCCACCGCGTCCTGGCCTGGGGAAGCGCTTGGGAGCATGGGCGCCAACGCCGCTGCAGCGAACAGGGGTGCAAGCGATGTGCGGAGCATTTGCAGTGTGCCTCTCCTAAGCGGCAGGCGATCCCGCGGCGCGCTAAGCCAGGAGGCAGTATATAACGCGATGCCCCCCGCCGGTTCTGCGCTCGCACGTGTATTTGCGCCAATGCCCTGAATTCGTCCGCAGGGCCTCCGCGGCAACGTCGCTATCCTACAGATCAATGTCTTTGAGAGCATGCTTCAGGTTTGCCGCCATCAGCATCGTGCTGGGCGCGCAGC